>JAISYY010000184.1 GCA_031269635.1 Tannerella sp.
CTGATGAATTTATCGAGAAAATGCCTGTGATTTTTAATGATTTTCTGCCAAAATGGAATTATAAATTTGAATATAATTGATAAGCCTGTTATATGTTATTTATTTCGCATCACTAAATATTTTTTTATTCCGAAAATAAATATTATATTCGCGGCGATATTTGATTTTTCCGGAAATGCCGGGAAACTTCGGGAACAGACGGTAAAAAGAAAGATTGAGAGTTGAATATATTAATTTATGAACCTTTAAATTAGAAAAAGTATGAGTAAAGATGCGTGAATAATGGCCGTAAAGACACAACATAATTACGGACTTTAAAGATGTAATTTGTATAATATATAGTTACTTTTTTGTTATGCCATTACTGACCGGCGAACTTGAACGTTCACCGTTTTTTGTTTATTGACAGCTCAAAAGTTTGATTTTCCATTATCCACATTATACGCCTTTGGTGTTTAAAGAATTTCCACCGTAAAGTTTGCCGGTAAAAATCAACTCCGGATAAAAAAAAAGTCCGGTATTCAATAAAAATATTTTGCAATGCCCAAAGCTTTTACTACTTTTGTCTTCAAAATTAATAATATCGACAATGGCAAAAATAATACGCAAAATCATTCCGGTTATTTTAACCTTTACGATTATTTTACTTTGCAATGCCCGGCAACCGGACAAAGAGGGCTACACATCCCGGCCTGACGATGTGTTGCGGAATTTGTTGCCGGAAATGCCGGAAGGCTTGACGGAACCGTCGCAACGCGCTGCTTATCTCGTTTTGCATTACTGGGATAAATATGATTTCAACGATACCGCTTTTCTTATGACGAACGATCTGCTGGAACGCAGCTTCGTCGATTTCCTGGATATTGCATCTTTAGTACCCGGAGATACGCTGGACAAATCCGTCAGTTTACTGATGAAAAAAGCGGAAGAAGAGAGAACGGTATTCCTTTTCCTGTCAAAACTAAGCGAACAGTATCTTTACAACCCCGAATCACCCGTATATGACGAGGAAAAATTAATCCCGTTCCTGCGGCAGGAGATAAAATCGCCTTTGCTTAGTGATACGGAAAAAATACGTCCCGGGTTTCTTCTTGAGAACGTAATGAAAAACCGGACCGGATACACGGCAAACGACTTCACCTATACATTGAAGGATGAAAAAACCGGCACGCTGCACGCCATCTGTGCCGATTACGTCCTGCTTTATTTCAACGACCCCACATGTGAAGATTGCCACATGTTGACGCGGAGGCTCATTGTATCGCCGATAATAAACGGGTTTATCAAACGGGGAAAGCTTAAAATACTCACTGTTTATACAAATGACGACATGGATGCATGGGAAAAATATGCATCTTCCGTCTTAAACTCATGGATCTATTCACGCGACGCCGGACAAAAAATAAACGCGGAAGGCATCTACAATATCAAGCGATTCCCTACGATATACCTTTTGGACAAAGACAAAAAAGTCCTTCTGAAAGATACTGTTTTTGAGAAACTTGAAGATTATTTCAGTAAGCAACAATAAATACTGTAAACAACCGGGAACTTATGGAAGAAAAAAAAATAAAATTAAGAGTACAGGGACTCACAAACAGCCAGATACAATCGGGAGCCTACGCCCTGGTGCTGGCCGAAGAAGGGCCGAGACGCATGCCGGTCATCATCGGTATGTTTGAAGCGCAATCTATCGCAATAGCGCTCGAAAGTTTAATTCCCCCGCGTCCGCTTACCCACGATTTGTTCATGGGATATATCAAATCAACCGGCTTTAAAATGAAAGAGGTTTTCATAAACAAATTTGACGACGGGGTTTTTTACTCGGAAATAGTGCTGGCCGACGCAACGCACGAAATACGTTTGGACGCACGCCCTTCCGACGCCATCGCAATTGCCCTGCGATGTAACGGCAACATCTATACGACAGAATCCATCATGAGGAAATGCGGTATCGTTATTGACGAAAGCCATTTCGCTGCGGAAAAAGAAATGGAACCTTTGCCCGAAGAACTTACGATGGAAGATTTACAGGATATAGCCAAACTGAAGAAACAATTGTGCGCACTAAAGAAGAAAGACCTCAAGGAACGTATAGCAAAAGCCGTATCCGAAGAAAATTACGAATTTGCGAAAATATATAAGGACGAACTGTTGCGCAGGGAAGAAGAACGCAAAAAAGACTGACTTCAAAAGTATGAAACATCTATTTTATGCGCCCGACATTGCCTCAATCCCGGAATTGCCCGAAGACGAATCATTACACTGCGCCCGCGTATTACGACTTAAAACCGGAGACAGGATAACCCTTACCGACGGCAAAGGGTTCCTTTATGAGGCGATTTTAGTCGATGCGCATCCCGGACATTGCCGCATTGACATCACGGGAAAACTGAAACAAAAACTTCCCTGGAATTTTGACGTCCATATTGCCGTATCGCCTGCAAAAAATATGGACCGGATGGAATGGTTCGTCGAAAAGGCTACCGAAATAGGAATAAACAGAATAACCTGTTTGCGTTGCCGCTATTCGGAACGGCGCGAAATCAAATTGCAACGATTGAACAGGATTGCAGTCAGTGCGATGAAACAATCACAGAAAACTACGCTTCCCGAAATAAGCGAAATCACGGATTTCCAAAACTTCATTGCGCACAACACTGCGGACACGGGCGGATATAAAATGATTGGACACTGCGCCGGGAGCGAAAAAAAACTTATAAAAGATATATACAAACCGGGCAAAAACGCCCTCATTCTAATCGGCCCGGAAGGAGATTTCAGCAAGGAGGAAATCGATGCGGCCATATCCGCAGGCTTTTACCCGGTTTCTTTAGGAGAAAGCCGCTTGCGCTCGGAAACCGCCGCGTTAGCTGCCTGTCATACCATTCATGTTTTAAACCAATAATGACGAATATGAGATATTTTAAATATACATTACTTTTTGTTTTAATATCAGGCATGAAGCCATGTCTGTCACAAAACAACAACCGCTCTTACGGGTCAACGGATTTCAGTATTGAAGCCTTCGGCTCGGCTACAAAAGGCGACTATACTCCCTTCTGGATTGCCGGCAACCGCTACGGAACCGTCCCGTTAGACGCCGGTAACGGATACCTGCGCGTGGGGACATTCCACAACCGGCAGGCTGGGAAAAACATACGCTGGGGCGCGGGCCTGGACGTCGTCGCAAGCACGCCGCGCTATCGCCATGCTTACGTTCAACAACTGTATGTGGAAGCCGGATACAAATGGTTCAACGTAACAGTCGGCAGTAAGGAAAATTACACCTCCCTGTGGGATAAAAACTTAAGTAGCGGCGATATGGTTTTTTCCGCCAACGCCCGCCCCATGCCGGAAATAAATATTTATACGCCCCAGTTTACCCCCTTCCCCGGCTCAAACGGCGTCCTGCAGTTCCGGGGGAATTTTGCCGCGGGACGCTCTTTCGATACGGATTACCTGAAACAGTTAAAGTACGAAAATCAACCTTATATTGAAAACGTATTATGGCATCATAAATCCTTACACTTACGGCTGTTAGACCCCCGGAATAATTTCCCCCTGACTGCAACAATCGGAGTTCGCCACCATGCTCAGTGGGGAGGCGTATCGACGATTCCCGGCGAAGGCGTCCAACCCCATTCGATAAAAGATTTCATACGCATCATTATGGGGCGCTCCGGAGGCTCCGACGCATCCATGATGGCGCAGGTAAATGTCTTGGGCAATCACTACGGTAGCTATGATCTGAAACTCGGATACCTCACCCCCCGATTTGACGTACATATATATAAACAGCATTTCTTCGACGACATGTCGGGAATCGAACTGTTTAACCTCCCGGACGGTTTATACGGCATCCAGGTTGACATATCCGGTTCCCCTTTCATAAACAAAGCCGTTTTCGAATACATTTACACCAAAAACCAAAGCGGCCCGGCGCATTATATTCTGTACGACCACTCGGTATATCCCGGTTACGGCGGCGGAAGGGACGAATACTACAATAATGAAGAATACACAACCGGCGTTTCCTATTTCAACCGGAGCATCGGTTCGCCGTTAATCACCTCGCCCGAATATAACAGGGACGGACGCATCGGTTTCAAAAACAACCGCATACTGGCTTGGCACCTCGGCGTTGACGGATATTTATCCCGGCAGGTCGCATACCGTATCCTGGTGACAAACTCCGAAGGTTGGGGTACGGCGAACAGACCTTTCCTGAAGAAAACGAGCGACTTCACTTGTGCGGTAAAACTATCATACTGCCATCCGCGGCTGGAAGGCTGGCTTTTCTCCGGAGAGATTGCCGCCGACCGGGGATCCGTTTACGGTAATAATTCGGGCGCTGCATTATCTGTCCGTAAAACAGGCGTTATCAAAATATGGAAATAATGAACAAAACATACACACCATTCTTAATTCTTAATTCTTAATTTTATGTGTGGAATTGTAGGATACATAGGAGATCAGGAAGCTTACCCGATTTTGATAAAGGGTTTGCACCGCCTGGAATACCGGGGCTATGACAGTGCGGGCGTGGCCCTGATCGACGGGGGAAATCAATTGAAGATTTACAAGACCAAAGGAAAAGTTTCCGATCTGGAGGAGGCTTGTACGGGTAAAAACACCGCCGGGAATATTGGGATTGCCCACACCCGCTGGGCAACGCATGGCGAACCGAATAATGTGAATGCACACCCCCATTATTCCCAATCGGGAAACCTGGCCCTGATTCACAACGGGATTATTGAAAATTATGCCGTGTTGAAAGAAGGACTGGAACAAAAAGGTTATACGTTCCGGAGCGAAACGGATACGGAAGTCCTGGTTCAACTGATCGAATACGTGAAAACCGGTAATAACACGGACCTCTCTACGGCCGTCCAGCTGGCTTTGAAACAGGTAATTGGCGCTTATGCCATCGCCGTGATCGAAAAAGGCAATCCTAATCTGCTGGTTGCCGCACGGAAAAGCAGTCCTCTGGTCGTAGGCGTCGGGAAAAACGAATTTTTCATCGCTTCCGACGCTTCCCCGATTGTTGAATACACGAAACAAGTGATTTATTTGGAAGACGAAGAAATTGCGGTTATCCAACGAAACGAACCGCCCAGGATAGTCAATTTGAATAATGTTGAAAAGACGCCTCAAATCACTCAGCTGGAACTGAGCTTGAGCGAGCTGGAAAAAGGCGGCTATCCGCATTTCATGTTAAAGGAAATATTCGAGCAAACTCGTACGTTGCGCGATTGCATGCGGGGACGCATCCATATCGGCGGTAACTGCGTGGCACTTTCGGGAATAACGGATAACAGGGATAAATTCCTGAACGCAAGACGCATCCTCATCCTCGCCTGCGGTACATCGTGGCACGCGGGATTGATCGGCGAATACCTGTTCGAGGAATTTTGCCGCATACCGGTCGAGGTGGAATATTCGTCCGAGTTTCGCTACCGCAAGCCGGTCATTTATCCCGACGACGTCGTGATTGCAATTTCCCAGTCCGGGGAGACAGCCGACACGTTGGCCGCCGTAGAACTTGCCAAACGTGCGGGCGCTTTTGTCTATGGGATTTGCAACGTCGCAGGTTCGTCCATCCCACGCCATACACATTCGGGATCCTACACCCATGTAGGACCGGAAATCGGGGTCGCTTCGACGAAAGCGTTCACGGCCCAGGTGTTGGTATTGATTATGATGGCGCTCAACATCGGCAAAGAGAAAAAAACGATTCCGCAAGGGCGGTTCAAAAAAATATTACGGGAACTGGATAAAATCCCTGCCAAAATTGAAATGGTCCTGCAACAAAACAGTAAAATCGAAGATTTGTCCAAAATCTTCACCTACGCCCACAACTTCATTTACATGGGGCGGGGCTACAGTTTTCCGGTAGCCCTCGAAGGGGCTTTGAAACTGAAGGAAATCTCCTACATCCACGCCGAAGGCTATCCCGCAGCTGAGATGAAACACGGACCAATCGCTCTGATCGACAACGAAATGCCCGTAGTCGTGATAGCAACCAACGGGCATACTTACGACAAGACAATCAGTAATATCCAGGAAATCAAAGCCCGCAACGGCCGTATCCTGGCTATCGTCAACAAATACGATGATAAGGTACGGGACATGGCCGACTACGTTATCGAAATCCCGGAAACGGAAGAGTGTCTTGCCCCGTTGCTGTCGATCGTCCCGCTACAATTACTGTCTTACCACATCGCCGTAAGAAAAGGCCGGAACGTGGATATGCCACGAAACCTGGCCAAGTCGGTCACCGTAGAATAGGGTCAGGTTGAAAACCTTTCTGCGCCTGCCGGGAGGGATTCCTTCTCACGACGCCTTCAACCGTGTTTTTTCCGCCCTGAATCCGGGAAAGTTGGAGAAAGGGTTTGTTGGCTGGACACAGTCGGTAGCCAGGCTGTCGGAGGGATAGGCTGTAGCCATCGACGGCAAAAGCATGCGGGGCACCTGGGAGAGCGGCAATAAAAACATCGTGCATATGGTCAGCATACTGCTTACCATTGCACTGATTTGCTCCGCTTCCGGACGTTTTTCCATATCGTTTATTGTGACTTTTTGAGACCGTAAAGGTAATGAAAAAACAATAGCACCTCAAAAAAAGATTTAGCGAAAATTCAAAACATTTGGTTTATATAAAAAAATGCGTATCTTTGCATTCGAAAAAAAGACAGGGTGCCTTGGATGAGTGGCTTAGTCAGTGGTCTGCAAAACCATGTACGGCGGTTCGAATCCGCCAGGCACCTCAACTTCATCCCCTTATAACACACTGGATTCCGGTGCAGGTTATAAGGTTTTTTCATTTTAAGGGCTCACGGATAAAAAACCGTTTGTTTTATATGCGTTGTAATCTTTGAACTGGTAAGTATTGAAAGCACAAATCCGTTGCAGAGGCGTAAAGATTCTTCCGATATATCTTTCCATGTGTTCCCAGCGTTTATCATTCCAATGCCTTCGCATACCTTCTTCCGTATCATTCATGGTATAAATCATTACCGTAAGTATCCGTTTTGGCGCTATTGTTCTAAAGCCTTTTCATAGCTTTGACGTGGAAACAGTAACCGTTCAAGAAAACAGTTCATCTTTTGCAAATGGAATTTCTGCTGACAGTTTTACAACAGACCGTAGTCCTCAGACAATATAAGAGAAACAATGTAAAAAAACATCATTGTCTTTAACCGGAAATGGAAGACAAGCGACGTTCCAACAACAAAAATAAACCGGCTTATTTTGTATTGCGCTCAACTTGCACTATCTTTGTACTCAATAAACGAGAAAATCATGGCAGATACGAAAGAACAATTTGAGGCGGTTATCAAGCTGTGTCGCGAAATATTTGAGAAAAAACTTGAAGACTATGGTCCTTCCTGGCGTATGATGCGCCCCGAATCCATAACAGACCAGATTCTCATAAAGGCTAAACGTATACGAAGCCTCGAGATAAAAAAAGAACACAGGATAAACGAAGGGATAAAACCCGAATTTATCGGCATTGTGAATTATGGCATCATCGGGCTTATACAACTGGAACTCGGCTTCGCGGACGATGTAGATATCACGGTCGAAGATGCGATAAAACGGTACGACAGGCTTATAAACGCGACAAAAGAACTTATGTACGCGAAAAATCATGATTACGACGAGGCTTGGCGCCTGATGAGGGTAAGCTCGTACACCGACTTGATACTGACGAAACTGAACCGCGTAAAAGAAATTGAAAACAATGAAGGAAAAGTGGTCATTTCCGAAGGCATTGATTCTAATTATAAAGATATGGTTAATTACGCTTTGTTCGGACTAATCAAACTGACTTATTCAAATAAATAATTTATTGCCCGTATATCATTGAAAATGTATAAACTTTATGAAAGCAATAGACTATCGAAAAATTATTACCGAAATATGCCGCATAATACTTGGAGCAACCTTTCTGTTTTCCGGAACCGTAAAGGCAATTGACCCGGTAGGGGGCGGCATAAAGATTGAAGAATACTTCGGCGCTTTCGGCCTTACCGCATTTAATCCGGTCGCAACGTTGATCTCCGTAAACCTGTCCGCCGTTGAATTTATGCTGGGGGTATGTATCCTCATGGCCGTCTATCGTAAACTGACGACGATATGTATCCTTGCATTTATGTCTTTCATGACGTTGCTTTCTTTATATCTTGCAATATTTAATCCCGTACACGATTGCGGATGTTTCGGCGAGGCTTTCATCCTGACAAACTGGCAAACATTTTTCAAAAACTTCCTGATTCTTCTCCCGGCATCTGTTATGACGTTTGTTTATCACACGCGGATGACGCCGGTATACACTTATAAAGCCTACTGGTTTGCCGTTTTTTTTGCCTATATATTCCCCGTATGGTTCTCTTATTATAACTACAGTCACCTGCCCATAGAAGATTTCCGCCCTTACAAAACCGGAGCGAATATTCCCGCACTCATGTCATTCCCGGAAGACGCACAGCAGGACGAATATCAGTATATTTATGAGAAAAACGGAGAAAAGAAAGCGTTTACGCCCGAATCGGCCCCCGCAGACGACCCTGCCTGGACTTATGTTGAAGCCAAACTCGTCAAACCGGGATATGTTCCGCCCATAACATCATTTGAAATATACAATCACACGGGAGATAACATTGCAGAAGACATCCTGTCTGCAGAAAACGGCGTTTTTCTTCTTGTCTCCGCTAAAATCGAAAAAGCAAGTGACAAAAAGATAGATGAAATAAATAACATATACGATTATGCGCAGGAACATAAAATCCCGTTCTATTGCGTCACAAGTTCTGCGGAAGAATATATCAAAACGTGGATCAATGATACCGGCGCGGAATATCCGTTCCTGACGGCCGACGATGTGACCCTGAAAACAATCATACGCGCCAATCCGGGGCTTGTTTTAATAAAATCCGGTACGATTCTAAAAAAATGGCATTACAACGATATCCCTTCCGAAGATGAGGCAAACGCTGTGATAGACAGGCTCCTCAATTCGCCGGACAAAAATACGGAAAAAGAAAATTCTCCCTGGACATGGATAATAGGTTGCTTTACATTACCTTTGCTGCTCGTTTGGATATACGATTGTCTGCGTAACAGGAGAAAATTAAAACCGGAAAAAGACGAACAAACATAAATACTTTTTAAATAATTAAGAAAATGAGAAAGAATATTGTAGCAGGAAACTGGAAAATGAATACGACCCTCACCGAAGGAATCGCGCTTGCAGAAGGATTAAACAACGCACTGAAGGGCAAAACGACAAACTGTGATGTTATCATCGGAACGCCTTTCACTCACCTTGCGAGCATCGTTGCCAAAATTGACACAACGAAAATCGGCGTAGCCGCCGAAAACTGTGCGGACAGGGAAAAAGGCGCATATACCGGCGAAGTATCTGCCGCTATGGTTGCTTCCACAGGAGCTAAATATGTCATATTAGGCCATTCCGAACGTCGCGCTTATTATCACGAAACGCCCGAAATACTGAAAGAAAAAGTCAAACAGGCTTTGGCAAATGGCCTCACCCCGATCTTCTGTATCGGCGAAGTTCTTGAGGAACGTGAAGCGGGTAAACATTTCGCGGTTGTCGACGAACAGATAAAAAAATCGCTTTTTGATTTATCCGCCGAAGATTTCGGCAAACTGGTACTGGCTTACGAGCCTGTGTGGGCTATCGGAACCGGACGGACGGCAACCGCAGCGCAGGCGCAGGAAATGCACGCCTGTATCCGTAAAACAATCGCTGCAAAATACGGCGAAACGGTAGCAAACGAGACCTCCATATTATATGGCGGCAGTTGTAATGCCGATAATGCAAAGGAACTTTTCTCTAATCCGGATGTGGACGGCGGACTTATTGGCGGAGCATCGCTGGGCGTAGAAAAATTCATGCCGATAATTGAAGCTTTTGACAGATAAAATACATTATTACCTGCCCTCCGGTATCTTTGTGAGGGCAGTTTTTTATTTAACGATACATTTATGATACACCGATTTCTTTCCATATTATTTTCCATGTCCGTTATGATGATAGCCGGAAACCGTTTATTATGCGCCCAATCTCCACAGTTTTCGATCTTCGATTCATTTGAAAAACCCGCGAATCCGGGTGAAGGAACGGTTATCGTTCATCAGTCCGAATCGTTGAGACAACTTGTAGGCACACGAATAGACAGCGAAAACATAGATGTAGTAAATGGAAAAACATATCTGATCACCCAGGGATACCGGGTGCAGGTCTATTCCGGAAACAATTCGCGGACGTCAAGAGGAGAAGCCACCGAAAAACAGGTTAAAATAAAAGAGTTATATCCCGATATTGAAACTTACGTGACTTACAAGGCGCCCTTTTGGATACTTCACGTAGGCGACTACCGCTCTTTCGAGGAAGCATCGCACATGCACCGTAACCTGAGAGCGGCTTTTCCGCAGGACAAAAACGAAATAAAAATTATCGAAGACGACATCCGGCTCCTTTTAAACTGACCGGACAGAAAATAACCCGACAGATGAAACATCTATCTCCCGAAATAACACAAACACTATCCGGACATTACAGGGAAATCATTCGCCTGCTGGGAGAAAATCCCGACCGTGAGGGCCTGAAAAAATCGCCTGAAAGAGTAGCTAAAGCCATGCAGTTCATGTTGCAGGGGTATGACAGGGATCCTGTGGAAGCGCTCAGATCGGCTATGTTCCTTGAAGAAGATTACAAACAGATGGTGATCGTGAAAGATATTGATTTCTTCTCACTTTGCGAACATCACATGTTACCGTTTTTCGGCAAAGTGCACGTCGCGTATATACCCCGTAAATACATTACCGGCTTAAGTAAAATCCCGCGTGTCGTAGATATTTTCGCTCGCAGGCTGCAAATTCAGGAACGGATGACGTTGCAAATAAAAGAATGTATTCAAAATACGCTGAATCCCCTGGGCGTAATGGTCGTCATCGAAGCCCAACACATGTGTATGCAGATGCGCGGAGTGGAAAAACAAAATTCGCTGACAACCACGTCGGATTTTACCGGGTCCTTCCAGCAGGCCAAAACACGGGAAGAATTTATGAACCTGATCAAAAAATAAGTATCCGGCAGTTCACTTACAATGATGCCGTCCGGATTGCTTTATGCTTTCGTCTGTTCCTTTGCACAGATAAGCGTGAATCCGGCAATCTGTCACTGAAATGACAGTGCTTACAGCTATACTGCGGAGGATCTGACAACTGCAACGGTAATTAATTCAGGCGCCGGCTCTACCGGGCTGCTTACCGTCATATTGAGTGGTGGAGACGTCAACGGTGCGGCCTTCTTTCTTCCG
>JAISYY010000382.1 GCA_031269635.1 Tannerella sp.
GAAGTTGAAAAAGCCGGTTTCACAAACCTCTGTATCGACAAAACACAAATGGGCCTGGGATGTGTAAACAGTTGGGGCGCTATTCCCCTCGAGCAATACAGGCTGCATTACGGCGATTATGAATTTACATTCGTCATGCGTCCGGTACAATCATGCTACTAAAGCGATCCTTTACAACGCAGATGGAACAAAAAAAGGAGGGTGTGTCAAAATCCGGACACACTTTCTTTTTTTTTGAGACCAAAACTGCAAAAATTACGATAGAATGTATATCTTTGTGCGGTTAAATTTTAAAGACGATGGATATATCAGTTGTAATACCTCTGTATAATGAAGCGGATTCGCTTCCTGAATTATACGAATGGATAAAACGCGTGATGGACGAAAGTGGATTTTCTTATGAGATTATTTTCGTGAGTGACGGCAGTACGGATGCGTCGTGGGACGTCATTGAGGCGTTGAGCGCGAAAGAACCGGAAGTGAAGGGCATAAAGTTTCGCCGTAACTATGGCAAGTCGCCGGCCCTTCATTGCGGGTTTCAACGGGCGCAGGGCGATGTCGTCATCACGATGGATGCCGACCTGCAGGACAGCCCCGACGAAATACCGGAACTTTACTATATGATAAATGACGATGGCTACGACCTCGTTTCCGGCTGGAAGAAGAAACGCTATGATAACAAGCTGACGAAGAATCTTCCTTCAAAACTGTTTAACGCTACGGCGCGGAAGTTTTCCGGTGTTAAGTTGCACGATTTCAACTGCGGACTGAAATCGTACCGCAAAGAGGTTGTCAAAAACATAGAGGTATATAACGATATGCACCGGTATATCCCGTATCTAGCCAGGATTGCCGGGTTTTATAAAATCGGGGAGAAGGTTGTCCGGCACCAGGCGCGCAAGTACGGGAATACGAAGTTCGGGTTAAGCCGGTTCGTCAACGGTTACTTAGACCTTATTACGCTCTGGTTCACCTCGAAGTTCGGAAAGAAGCCGATGCATATTTTCGGTATGCTGGGCAGCATCATGTTCTTTATCGGATTTGTAGCCTTGGTTGTCGTGCTTGTCGCCAAACTGATGTCCATCATTGACGGCGATTTGCGTCCGCTGGTTACCAATTCACCTTATTTCTATATCTCACTGACGGCGATGATTATCGGCACACAACTTTTCCTTGCCGGTTTTATCGGCGAACTTATATCGCGTAATGCTCCTAACCGTAACCGCTATAAGATTGAAAAAGAAATCTGAACGAAGCGCCGGTGCGCTTTTTCCGCCTTACAGCCATTCTTTCATAAACCCGTCCATTTCCCCGGCGTGTTCTTCCAGGCTCAGCAGAAGTTTGAACTGCGCTTTTGTACGTTGCAGGTTGTGTTCGGGATGATGTATTTTGTAGTATGTATCGCCGTTAATATAATCGGTTAAGAATCGTACGGTCTGCATGTAAGTAAGCAACCGTCCGCCGTAGGGAAGCATACCTGTTTCGAGCGGGGTGAGGAACGGCTGGGCTGTCTCCATATAACCGCGCGTGTAGGCTTTGAATATTTCCATGTTGACGTTTACGTTATTTAAATCCGCATCGTCTTCCGCTCCCGTGTTTGCACCCGTGCGTATGAAATCACCGATATCGGAGAGTACGAATCCGGGCATTACCGTATCCAGGTCGATGACGCACAATATTTTTCCGCTGTCCGCGTCGAACAGGATATTATTTACTTTCGTATCGCAGTGGTTGATGCGTTTTTTTAGTTTGCCTTCCAGGTACAAGTCTTCTTGGATACACATTGCTTTTGCACGTTTTTCTATTTCGTCAACGAGCGGTTTTACCTTATGGAGCCGTCCTGCGGCGTCGTCTTCCAGGGCGTCGTGGAATTGTTGCAGGCGGAACGTCATGTTGTGAAAGTCGGGAATCGTTTCTCCAAGCGCACCTTCGGGAATGTCGGCAAGCATCGACTGGAAGTCGCCGAAAGCTTTACCCGCCTCGTACGACAGTTGCGGGGTTATTTCTTCCAGGCTTTTGCTGCCGGGTATCATCAGGCACACACGCCAGTAATTTGTCCCGTCATGATAATATTGATTGCCGTCTTCCGCCGGCAGGAAAGTAAGAACCTTACGGTCAATATCCGTTTCATTACGTTCTTCAAGTTTCCGCCTGATATGTGATGTTACGATCCGTATGTTATTCTGCAACATATCCACATTCTTAAAAATAAGGTGGTTAATACGTTGCAGGATGTATTTTGCCGTTCCCGAAGCAGTTGTAACTTTAAATGTATCGTTGATATGTCCGTTGCCGAAAGGCGTCACTTCAGCTACCTTTTCGTCCGGTATGAAGTGAGATAATATCTGCAAATAAGCATCGTTTGCCATTGAGTTTGTATTATTTTAATGTTAATATTCCGGTGCAAATATAGTGCAAATAAATGAGATATAAAAAAAATCATAACTCTATCTGTTATAAATCCCTTCCAAACAAAATACAAAAAATAATCGAGCAGAAAGAAACTTTAACATTCCCGCAGGCTATCGACCAATGTCATCAAGTTAAGAAAAAAGCCCGGGATTGCCCGAAGCATCGACAATGAAGCGACAATTTGAATTGAAAAGCGACGTAGTCAAACGAAGTTCGGCGTAGCCAATTGAAAATTGACGCAGTCAAATGCACCCATTTCCCGCATTTTATTTTAATGGTTGAAATTTATTCATTAATTTTGTCCTCTACTAAATATCAATTAATGTATCATTCATAAAGAGTTTGATTATGAAAAACATTTTCCTGTCTGTGTTTTGCCTGTGTTTTCTTTTGTCGTGCGGAAGCAGGGAAACCAAAATTGTTTATT
>JAISYY010000040.1 GCA_031269635.1 Tannerella sp.
CATGCAGCAAGCCGGCCTGCTTGCCTACGTCCACGGCAAGTATTACGGCCTGGCCGATATGATCGGACATTTCGGATGGTCCGTGAAAAGAAAGTGAATGGTTATTTAGGGAATAGGTATTTAGTGAATAGTGAATAGTGAATAGTGAATAGTGGCCGCTTCGTCATCTTATACATAGAATCCGCAGTTGCGGAAAAACTGCTTTCCACTCCCGGCAGGAAATCCGCAACTGCGGATTTCCTGCCGCGCACGTCAAAATGCTTTCCGCAGTTGCGGATTTCTTGTTTGACACCCTTAAATTAAAATCCGCAACTGCGGATTTCATTTTTGATACCTTGAAATTAAAATCCGCAATTGCGGATTTCGTTTTTGATACCCCAAACATAAAATCCGCAACTGCGGACGACGTTTTAAAGTGCGCGGCGGCAAATCCGCAACTGCGGACGGCGTCCGGAACACAGCGGGAAGAAATCCGCAGCTGCGGATTCCTTTCTAAACCTTGCGGGATACTTTCCGCAGCCGGGGGAAATGCGCCGCGCCCGCCGGCATGAAATCTGCAACTGCGGACGGCGTCCGGAACATAGCGGAAAGAACTCAGTAGCTGCGGATTCCTTTCTAAACCTTGCGGGATACTTTCCGCAGCCGGAGAAAACGCGCCGCGCCCGCCGGCATGAAATCCGCAACAGCAGACAATGCGCCCGCCGCTCCGGGAACATACCCGGCGCTACGGCAAATACCCCGAACGAGCCGGTACGCTTACGGTAGCGGCGGCGTGTGCGCCGGGGATTCCACGGGTATGGGGTGATGTGTATAAGGGTTTATCGCCGGAGGGGGCGACGGAATAATGGCTTTTGCAACGGGCGGCGGGTGCGCCGACTGACGGGACGAAGGGGTTGAATCTTTCCCGCTCAAAGCGTGGGGGAAGAACCGGATGATTGCTTAAACAGATGAAACGCACGGATTTACACACACATCACAAAATCCGGACGGTGGGGTGGGGCGGGTTGTTTCCTTTTCCCGGAGCGGGAAAGACGGGCGTTTGGATGTCGTCGGTTTCAGTAACATGTGCGTTTTATTTTAACGCCCGAAGATATATGTTTTTTCAAAAACGGAACCGTATGTATGGAAAAAAATATTATCTTTTTTGGGTGCCGTAACGAACGGAGCGGGTATTCCGGAAAGGCATAAGGTACGTGATTTTTGCGAGTATGACCTGGCTTGAGGCTTTGGAGAAGTAATCCTTGCGTTTCGTACCGTAGATGTCGCCGAAGGAATAGGTGTAGCGTCCTTCGAGCAGGAAATAGCCTGCCCCGGTGCGGATTTCGATTCCGGCGCCGCCGCCGATGCCCCATTCTAACCTGTTTTCGACCGACATTTCGTGTTGTGCGGTCACAATGCTGCCCGGCATTTCTTCGCTGCGTTTTTCGGCGGTCGATTCGCTTAGCATGTAGCCTATGTGCGGCCCTGCGTTTATGAAGCCTTTCACGGTTTTCCCGCCGAACTGGACGTGCGTAAGGAAAGGCAACTGCAGGTAATCCAGGCGGCGGCTGTATGTATATGCCGGCGCGGTCTCGTAGGCTTCGGCCCAGCCCTGCTGCGCATAGTTCAGTTCGAGTTGCAGGCCGACGTTTTCGCCCATTGTCATCCGCCCGGTCAGTCCGAACGTCAGGCCCGCAAGCGTCCCCTGCGACACGCGCGGATTGAAGGTGACGGACGAGAAAGTCGTTCCTCCCGAAACACCTGCGGAAAACTCATAGGGGTCGGTAATGACGATTTGCGCCCCGGCGGTGGAGGCCGCAGCGGCAAACAGCAATGCGGCGTATAGTTTTAATGTCATTTGAAATCGGAACGTGTAACCGTGAAATCCCGGTTGTAATGAATGATGTAAATATTCGTATTGATAAACCCTCCCCAGTTGTTCACACGCTCGAAGTTGAATCCGGTTTGCAAACTTTTATATTTGTGTTCGGAAATGTTGTTTTCAAAGCCGGTCCCATACTTATGCAGCGCCCCGAAGAAGAACATCCCGGTATCGAAGCCTAACATTCCATATTTGGGAATTGTCGACATGAGGTTTTTGCTGTACCAGTTTTTGTATTTGTCGTAAAACATTTTCACGCCCGGGTTCATATTGTCGGCATAAAACAGGCTGTATATATACGTATCGAGCGCATGGAAATCTTCCAGGCAGTCTTTGGTATATGTCTGCCACACCGGGTAGCCGAAAAGGTTGATTTTGAACTCCGGTTTCGTTTCCGCTATGGAGCGCAGCACGGTTTTTATTTTCATGAGCGCACCCAGCGAGTTTGATACCGGCATGATGACATTCGGCTTGTCCGCCGCAAGCAGCGCCTCGATGTGTTCCGGGGGATTTGATGCGTCATAAACGGCATCCTTGTAAGGTATGTTCCGTTCTTTCAGATCCCTTTTAAATTCATTTACAAACTCGGTCTGGTTGTCCTTGTCCTTCGTGTCGAGGAACAGGATATTGTATTTGGCAAACAGGTTTGCCCCCGTATAAGCCGCATTTGCGTAGAGCAGGTTCTGCGGCGTATTTACCTGGAAGATATAGGCGTTATTCAGCACTTCATCGTTTCTTGACGTGAACGGGATCACATATTTCGTTTTGCTGTTCAGTGCAAAGTCGGCGATTATCTTTATCTGTTCGTTCGAGACGCCGCCGATAATGAGGTTTACATCTTTCAGCTTTTGCCCTTCCTCCTTCAGTATCCGCTGCAAGGCCGCGGTGCCGTCGCCGATGTCGAAAACGAATAATTCCGTCGAAAACCCCATATTGCGGAGGCTGTCAACGGCAAGCAGCAGTCCTTCATAATATTCGGTCATGCTGTTCCCGGCGGCATTCGGCCTCCCCGCGCCGGCATTATACGGCAGGAGCAGAGCGACTTTCGGCGCATTGACACGCTTAATCTCACGTTTGGCGTTGAGCATGGCGTTCACTTCGCGGGCATCCGGCTCTGCCTCTTTCGGGAGATCCTTCTCGCTTATCCTTAACGGAATCCGGAGCGTCATGCCTCTCCGCAGGCCTCCCGCCAGTTCCGGGTTGAGTTTAAGCAATTCCTTTTCCGTCGTTTTGAAGGTCTTACATATATTATACATCGTCTCCCGCACCGGAACGGTGTAATAAATCTCTTTCGCGCCCTGGTTGTTTTCCACGATTTCCGTCGCCGGCTTTTGTTTTTTACCGGTAGGTATGCGTATCGTTTTACCGATCGAAAAACGCTCGTGCGACAATCCGGGGTTAGCCTCGAGGATGCTTTCGCCGCTCACCCCGTATTGTTTTGACACGCCGTAGAGCGTTTCCCTTGGCTGTATCGTGTGAAAGAGATAGGCATCCCCTGCTTCAGGGCCGGCCTCGGAAGTCTTCACGGTTTTTTTCTGGGGGATTTTTAGCTTGTCGCCGGCCCTTATTGCTTCTTCGCTTCCGATGTTCAGCCTGTAAATATCCTCCACTTTGACGTTGTACATTTTTGCGATCGAATAAACGGTTTGTCCGCGTTCAATCGTATGATAAAATATATCATCGTCCTGTACGTTATTAATGGTACTCTGATTGTTTTGTGCGGATGTGTTTGTCGCAGTAAAACCAAATACCCATAGTAGTATTAATGCAAACAGCGCAATTCTTGTCATAGTTATAATATTTATTACTAATTGTGCCGACAAAAATACAATATATGATTGGAAAAGAGAAACATTTCCGGATATTTTATTTCATGAGGGCGGGATAATTTGTTATTGACTGATATTTTTTTGTAACTTTGGACGCTTATTTTGTTTTTTATGGATAACAGTAAGAGAAGAAAATACAATCTGCTGCTTGCAGCGTTGCTGTTTGCCTGTATGTTACCGGCCCAGCAAACAGCGTATTATAAAGTGACGGGAGGACGGGGCGAGCCGCTCTTGGCTGATGATAATACGAACAACCGGATACAGGTTTATCTCGTTTACGGTATGGAAAACGTGCGGATAAGCTATACTTCGCCGTCGACGCCGCACCGGTGGTGCCGCTATAAGACAAAGCCGGACCTGAACAACCCCGAATACGTTCCTTCGGTGCAGGACGGTACGACGTCAACGATTACGGACGTCGAAGACGGGTGCGGCTATTATGTGGACGAAGGCTCCATGAGGCGTTATGTCTGGATTATCGACTACAGCAAATATGAATTTGACATACGGGGTTTCCATATCGCGCCGGACTTTGACGAGTGTATCGGGCTACGTTTTGAAGGGGATGCCGACATGGAGGATATGATCTATTACACGCCGTCCGGCACGCCGGAAAAAGTGAAACGTGTCTTTGAACTAAGCTATGAGACGCTGAAATGGGATGAAGCGGCGAAGCGCTTTTCGCCGGAACGTGTCTTGAAAACATTCGATACGCATCCTTTCGCAACATCGTTCACGCCGTCCTCGTCGCCCGACCTCGATTTCCCGCTTGTGCTGGCGGATACGGAGATCGGGCTGGCAGGCGATTTGTTTGCCCGTCACTTTGGCGTTGAGAAATCGGCGGCGATACCGTTCTACGAGGCGAAAGCGATCGAATTATATGCTGATACGGCCGTTGCGTATTCGGTCCCCGGCGGCAATGCGGATGTCCTGGCCGATGAATTGCAGGCTCCCGCGGAGGTGACGTTCCGGGCATACGCCAATACGCCCGTAGCATCGCTGTTTGCGTGGAAAATTTTTAAGGACGGGAACCCGTCGCCGGAAGTCGTCTTCAATGCGGAGGAACTTTCCTATACATTTGACCGGGAAGGCAAGTACAGGATAACGCTGGAAGTGAGCAACCGTTCGGGTGGCTGCATGAAAGAATACAGTGTCGACATCGCCATTACGGAGACGGTCATGGAGATTCCAAACGCATTTTCTCCCGGAACGACTCCCGGCATTAATGACATATTCAGGGTCAAATATAAATCCGTAATGAATTTCCGGGGCTGGATTTTTAACCGCTGGGGAACGGAACTGTTTCACTGGAGCGACCCGTCGCAGGGGTGGGACGGTAAATACAGGGGAAAATATGTGCCTGCCGGAGCCTATTATTACCTGATAGAATATACGGGAACGGACGGCAAGGCGCGGGTGAAAAAGGGCGATGTGAACGTTTTCCGCACGAGAGCGATTGATACGACAGTTGACCCGGTAGAATAAAACAACTTGTATGATAACGCCGTGCAATCAAGAAATAACCCCGTGCAATCGCAAAATAATGCTGTGTGCCTGCGAAATCCGAATAAAAAGAGTTTTTACCACATTAAAATGAATAAATGAGATGAAAATATTGCGTTTGACAATAAGTGTTTTTGCCGCAGGTATGCTTTGCCTGGCGGCTTTCCTGCTGGTTGGTTCCGAAGATTCGGTTTCCGTCAGGAAAAATACGCCGGTTGTGGCGTCGTTTACCGTTTCGCCGGAGACGCCTTCGTCCATTCTTTTTTGCGGGAAGGAAATTGATCTTACCCGTTATAACATGCACGAAGGAATGGATCGTGAGTTAAGCAGTTTCACGTATTATCATTCCGCCACCATGCTGCTTATAAAACGGGCAAACCGCTATTTCCCGGTCATCGAGCCGATTCTGAAGGCGAACGGCATTCCCGATGACTTCAAATATCTGGCCGTTATAGAAAGTCACCTCGACCCTGTCGTCACATCTCCCGCCCGCGCCGTCGGCATGTGGCAGTTCCTCGAAAGTACGGGTAAAAGGTACGGCCTCCGCATAACGGCGACGGTCGACGAACGGCGGAATGTCGCCAAATCGACGGAAGCGGCATGTAAGTATCTGAAGGAGGCTTACGAAAAATACGGGGACTGGGTGACCGTTGCGTCTTCATATAACGCCGGAATGGGGCGCATATCGGGACAAATAGAACAACAGCAAGAGACGTCTGTCCTTAACCTGCATTTAGTCGAAGAAACAATGCGCTATCCTTACCGCATCTTTGCCGTTAAACGGATTTTCGAGAATCCTTATAAGTATGGTTTCATTCTTAAACCGGAGAATCTTTATCGCCCGATAGCCTGCAAAGAGGTTGCGGTCTCCGAAGATATTACGAACTTGGCGGATTTCGCGCAGCAACATGGGATAACGTATCATGACCTGAAATTTTTCAATCCCTGGCTGAAGGATTCAAGTCTCGTGACCGGCGGCGGAAAATACATTCTGTTGATTCCGGATAAAAATGAATTGTATTATAAAAATCCCAACACGTATGTGCACGACGGGCGATGGAACGCGAATTAAGAAAGCAGGGAACAATCACGAGTGGAGAATGGAGTTCTAATTCTTCATTCTTCATTTTAAAAGTTAAGTAAGATGTTTAGGAACGAAAAGATAAAGGAGAGCGGGAATATATCCGTGCTTGGGGCGCGAGTCCATAATTTGAAGAATATTGATATTGATATACCGCGAAACAAATTGTCGGTTATCACCGGTATGAGCGGAAGCGGTAAGTCTTCGCTTGCTTTTGATACGATTTTTGCCGAAGGGCAGCGGCGGTACATAGAAACATTTTCCGCTTACGCACGCAATTTTCTCGGCAACATAGAACGGCCCGATGTCGATAAAATTAGCGGTTTAAGCCCGGTCATTTCCATTGAACAGAAAACGACTAACCGCAATCCCCGTTCTACGGTCGGCACGACGACCGAAGTGTACGATTTTATGCGTCTTCTGTATGCGCGAGCCGGTGAGGCTTACTCGTACCTGAGCGGTGAGAAAATGGTCAAATATACCGAAGAACAGATATTGGAGCTTATCCTCAGGGATTATAAAGGCCGCAAGACTTACCTGCTTGCTCCCGTCGTGCGTAACCGCAAAGGACATTACCGGGAGTTGTTCGAACAGATTCGCAAGAAGGGTTATCTGAATGTCCGTGTTGACGGCAAAATGGAAGAAATAAGGCACGGGATGAAACTCGACCGCTACAAAATGCACAGCATCGAAATCGTGATAGACAAAATGACTGTTACCGGTTCCGAAAGCCAGCGCCTCAAACAGAGCCTGCGCATAGCCATGAAACAGGGCGACGGACTTGTCCTGCTGCTCGACGCCGTCACGGACGAGGTGCGCTTTTACAGCCGCCGCCTCATGTGCCCCGTCACGGGACTTTCGTACAGCGAACCGGCACCGCACAACTTCTCATTTAATTCCCCTCATGGCGCCTGTCCGCACTGCAAAGGGTTAGGCTCGGTCAACATCCTGGACATGAACAAGATTGTCCCCGATCCTGCGTTAAGCATTCACGGAGGGGGAATCGTCGCGCTCGGCAAGTATAAAAATTCCATGATCTTCTGGCAGATCGACGCGCTTTGTAAAAAGCATGGCGTTACCATCAACACGCCCATACGGGACCTGCCCGAAGATGCGATTGACGAAATAATGAACGGAACGGGCGATCGCCTGCCTATAAACAATGAATATATAGGCAAGTCAAGCTATATGCTCTCATACGAAGGCGTCGCCAAATACATCTCCATGCAACAGGAAGACGAGGCTTCGACGCTGGCGCAGCGATGGGCGGAACAGTTCGTCAGTACGTCCGTTTGTCCCGACTGTAACGGGCAGCGCCTCAACAAGGAAGCGCTGCACTACCGGATAGGCGGCAAAAACATTGCCGAACTGTCCGAAATGGACGTCTCGGAACTGTATCAATGGATGATGTCCGTCGAAGAAAAGTTGTCCGGACAACAAAAAGCTATCGCGGAGGAAATTTTAAAAGAAATACGTGCACGGTTGAAATTCCTGCTCGACGTCGGGCTTGATTATCTTGCGCTGAACAGGGCTTCGGCCTCACTGTCCGGCGGCGAGAGCCAGCGCATACGCCTTGCCACCCAGATCGGCAGTCAGCTGGTCAATGTGCTTTATATCCTGGACGAGCCGAGCATAGGACTTCATCAGCGCGACAATGTGCGCCTCATCAATTCATTAAAAGAACTGCGCGATGCCGGGAACTCGGTCATTGTCGTAGAACATGACAGGGACACCATGCTCAGCGCCGATTATGTGGTAGATATGGGACCAAAAGCGGGACGCCTCGGAGGGGAAATCGTCTTCGCCGGGACGCCTCCGGAAATGCTGAAAGCCGACACTCTGACGTCGGCCTATCTCAACGGTCGCAAAGCGATCGAAATTCCCGCATCGAGGCGGCCGGGCAACGGTCATTTCATCACCGTGAAAGGCGCAAGCGGGAATAACCTGAAAGATATTGACGTCGCCTTTCCCCTGGGCACGTTGATTTGTGTCACGGGCGTATCGGGAAGCGGCAAATCTACACTGATAAGCAATACGTTGCAGCCCATACTCAGCCGGCATTTCTACCGCTCGCTGGAGCCGCCCCTGCCGTACCGGTCGATCGAAGGAATCGAACACATTGACAAGATCGTCAACGTAGACCAGTCCCCGATCGGACGTTCCCCGCGCAGTAATCCGGCAACGTACACCGGCGTGTTTTCCGACGTACGCAATCTGTTCGTCGAACTGCCCGAATCGAAAATACGCGGTTATAAACCCGGACGTTTCTCGTTCAACGTTTCGGGCGGCCGGTGTGAAACCTGCAAGGGCAACGGCTACAAAACGATTGAGATGAATTTCCTGCCCGACGTATACGTCCCCTGCGAAGACTGCCACGGCAAACGGTATAACCGCGAGACGCTCGAAGTGCGTTTTCGCGGCAAGTCGATTGCGGACGTACTGGATATGACGATCAATATGGCCGTCGAATTTTTTGAAAATGTGCCGGCCATACTGAACAAAATCAAGGTGCTGCAGGATGTCGGACTGGGATATATTAAACTCGGCCAGCCCTCAACTACCCTGTCCGGCGGCGAAAGCCAGCGCGTCAAACTGGCGACCGAACTCTCAAAGCGCGACACGGGAAAAACCCTCTACGTACTCGATGAACCGACCACCGGACTACACTTTGACGACATACGGGTACTGCTCGGCGTCCTGAACAGGCTCGTTGACAAAGGCAATACGATCATCATCATCGAACATAACATGGATATTATAAAGTCTGCCGATTACATCATTGATATGGGCCTCGAAGGCGGACGCACAGGCGGTTATGTGATTTTCGCCGGGACGCCCGAACAGTTCATTGCAGCAGAAACAAAAAGCTACACCGCCCCGTTCCTGAAAAAAGAGATGGAAGCAGGAGCAGGGAGTCAATTTTTAATTCGTAATTCGTAATTTTTAATTCGTAAAGAGTATGAAGAATCCCATACAAATGATTAAGCAGTGTATAGCGAACGAGGAGCCTTATTTTGTGCTTCGCGGCAAAGATATATGCGCCCTCCCGGCTATCGAGAAATACTACGAATCCGTCAGGGAGAAAGTCAAAGACCCTTATTTCATCGAGGAGATAGAGGAGATAATGAAAGATTTCCGCGCATTCCGCGATGAACAGGAAACGCATATTCCCGATTAACCGTTACTGTTGATGACGGAAGATACTTACAAGACCGTAAAAGGTCTGTCGGAAGGATATTACACGGAGAAACGAAGCCGTTTCCTGTCATTTGCCATGCCTGTGCGGACGCCGGAAGAAGCAATGGAATGCATACGGGCGTACAGGAAAAAATACTACGATGCCGGCACGTCTGCTGGGCATACATGCTCGGCGCCGATCGTAAAACATTTCGCGCCAACGACGACGGCGAACCGTCCTCCACTGCCGGGAAACCGATCCTGGGACAAATCAATTCCAACGAACTGACCGACATACTCATCATCGTAGTCCGTTATTTCGGCGGCATCGAACTCGGAACAGGCGGATTGATCGCCGCCTACCGCACGGCCGCTGCCGAAGCAATCGCCGCCGCGGAAATCGAAGAACGCACCGTCGACGAAACGCTGACGGTCGTCTTCGAATACCCCAGCCTTAACAGCATCATGCGTATCGTGAAAGAAGAACAGCCGGAAATCGTCTCCCAAACGTTTGAAATGACGTG
>JAISYY010000065.1 GCA_031269635.1 Tannerella sp.
CGAAACACAGCGCCCGTTTTACGATCGAATGATGTCCGGTCGTAAAGGGGTCGAATGTTCCCGAAAATAAAGCTTTCCGTTTCATTTTATAATCTGTTTCAGTTTGCTAAATCCTCTTCTACTACAAGATTGTCTATAATGAAATTTTGTCTTTCGGGGGTATTTTTGCCCATATAAAATTCGAGCATCTCTTTGATGAGATCTTCTTTTTTCATTTTTACGGGGTCGAGACGTATGTCGCTACCGATAAAATGCCTGAACTCGTCGGGAGATATTTCGCCAAGTCCCTTAAAACGGGTTATTTCCGGGTTTTTGCCGAGTTCTTTTATGGCTGCCGACTTTTCTTCTTCCGCGTAGCAGTAGATTGTTTTTTGTTTGTTTCTTACGCGGAATAAAGGAGTTTGCAGTATATAGACATGATTTTTCTTTATCAGGTCGGGGAAGAATTGCAGGAAGAAAGTGATCAGCAACAAACGGATATGCATACCGTCGACGTCTGCATCCGTAGCGATGATGACCTTGTGATAGCGCAGTCCTTCCATACCGTCTTCAATATTCAATGCTGCCTGCAGGAGGTTAAATTCTTCGTTTTCGTAAATTACTTTTTTGGTAAGCCCGAAGGTGTTCAACGGTTTGCCGCGCAGACTGAAAACTGCCTGCAGGTTAGGGTCTCTGCTTTTGGTAATGGAGCCGCTTGCCGAATCTCCCTCCGTGATGAAGATAGATGATTTTTCCTTGTCGTTATTTTTGTAGTCGTTCAGGTGGATACGGCAATCGCGGAGTTTCCGGTTGTTGATGTTTGCTTTTTTAGCGCGTTCGCGTGCGAGTTTTGTTACGCCCGCAATGGCTTTGCGTTCTTTCTCCGATTCCTGTATCTTTTTCAGCAGGATGTCCGTAATTTCCGGATGTTTGTGCAGATAGTTATCAAGTTCCCTTTTTATAAAATCGCTTATGAATTTAGTGATCGAGGTACCGTCGGGACTCATGTCTTTGGAACCCAACTTTGTTTTCGTCTGGCTTTCAAAAACGGGTTCTTCCACTTTTATGCTTATGGCTGCAATTATCCCGGCGCGTATATCGGCATATTCAAAATTTTTGTTGTAAAATTCCTTTACGGTACGGCTTAAAGATTCGCGGAAGGCCGTAAGATGCGTTCCTCCCTGCGTCGTATGCTGCCCGTTCACGAAAGAATAATATTCTTCCCCGTACTGGTTGCTGTGCGTTATGACCACTTCAATGTCGTCGCCTTTCATGTGTATGATGGGATAGAGCGGTTCCGACGTCATGTTTTCGTTCAACAAATCGGCCAATCCGTTTTCGGAATAAAAACTTTTACCGTTGAAATATACGGTAAGTCCGGTGTTTAGGAAAACGTAGTTTTTAATCAGGTTTTCAACAAATTCTTCTTTGTACCCGTAGTTCGGAAAGATTTCGCTGTCGGGAATGAATGAAACCAGCGTACCGTTCCGCTCTTTTGTCTGGGTGATTTCGGCGTTATTTATGATATTGGCCTTTTCATATTCCACCTTTTTACATTCTTTGTCCCGGAAACTTTCGATTACGAAATAGCTGCTGAGCGCGTTAACAGCTTTGATACCGACGCCGTTAAGCCCAACCGACTTTTTAAATGCCTTGCTGTCGTATTTGGCGCCGGTGTTCATTTTGCTTGATACGTCGACTACTTTCGTCAGCGGCACGCCGCGGCCGTAATCGCGTATCGTGACGACGCCTTCTTTTATTTTAACGGATATGGATTTGCCGAAGCCCATCATGTATTCGTCGATAGAATTATCCAGCACTTCCTTCAGGAGGACGTATATGCCGTCGTCGGGGAACGTTCCGTCGCCAAGTTTCCCGATATACATGCCGGGGCGGCGCCGGATATGTTCGTTCCATTCGAGGGTTATTACTTCTTTTTCTCCGTAGGAGATGTCGTTGTTTTTCGAAAAATCGTCTGCCATGTCAAATCTGTTTAATGTATGATCTTCTTGTTTTGTGATGTTCACGTTTAAAATAGTCCCATTGCGACTGGACGGCATTGTTGGTAGCAAGTTCGGGATTACTTTCGGCGTATTCCGTTCCCAGGCGGATATATTGGGGGATAAGATCGTTAAATATTAATGCATTGACGCCTTTGTTCCGGTATTCGGGAAGTACGCCTATCAGGTAGAGGTCGATAACTTTAGGTTTTGAATATAACGTTTTAAGCAAGTGTATAAAACCGAAAGGCAACAGTGAACCTTTGGCTTTCCGCATGGCGTGCGACAAGTTCGGGAGCGTTATTCCGAAACCGGCAACGGCGTCGTCCGATTCGCGGACAATGATCGTTATGAGATCGAGCCGCAGCATCGGGATATACATCTTTATGTAGTACTCAATCTGCTTTTCCGTTAACGGCGAGAATCCGTACAGATGGGCGTAAGCCTCGTTCAGCGTTCTGAATATTTTATTTGCGTAGGGCCATATATCCTTACGTTTTTTAAATTTCATGACTTTCAAACCGTATTTCTGTTTCGCCAGGTTTCCGATACGCAGGTGTTTTTCGGGGACGCTGTCGGGGATATATATTTTATATTCGTACCAGTCCTGGTCCGTTTTAAATCCGATACGTTCCATGTGTTCGGGATAGTATGGATAGTTATATATGGTTGCCATTGTCGCCGACAGATCGAAGCCTTTGACCAACATACCCTCGTGGTCAAGGTCCGTGAAACCCATAGGCCCGTGCAGCGCCGTCATTCCCTTTTCTTTCGCCCACGCGGTGACGGCATCGAAGAGGGCATCGACCACGCCGTTATCGTCTATGAAGTCGATAAAACCGAAACGGGCATGCTTTTGTTGCCATATCCTGTTACTTTCATGTACGATTATCCCGGCGATACGCCCGGCTATTTTCCCGTTTTTGTATGCAAGGAAATAAATCGCCTCGCACGTTTCAAATGCGGGATTTTTGTCTTTGGATAAAGTCATTATTTCCTCGTCAATAAGGTTGGGCACATGATAAGGACTGCCTTTGTAAAGTTCTATATTAAATTTGACAAATTTCCGCAGTTCTTCTTTTGTTTTTACTTCTTTAATTTCAATTTTCATTGGTAGCATCGTATTTGGGCAGCAAATATAGTAAAAAATCGGTTATAAAAACAAAGACAGCAATAATTCTTCCATGTCGGCTTTTATCCGGTTTTGTTTGCAGGAGAAGTTATTTACCAGGATGGCGACGGCATACAGCCTGCTGTTTTTTGTTACGTATCCCGTATAACTGCGTACACGGTTCATGCTTCCGCTTTTAAGGCGTGCTTTGCCGTGAAGCGTACTCCCGTTCAGCATGTTTCGCACCGTACCGTCCATGCCGGCGCGTGGCAGCGATTCCATGAAAGCGTCCGATGAGGCCGATTTCGTCGCCATGTACGACAACAGTTCGCAAAGGAAACGGGCCGTTACTTTATCGGCGGGAGACAGTCCGCTCCCGTCGAACATCCACAGCGAAGACGTTTCCAGGCCTTTTTCTTTCCAGTATTCATGCAGCGTCCCGATTCCTTTCCCGAACGACGACACGACGCCGTCCGGTTCGTATCGCCGTCCGATTGTTTTCAGGAGGGCGTCGGCATACAGGTTGTGGCTGACGTGGTTTGTGATGCGTATGATGTCTTTCAGGGGCGGGGAGTAGGAGGTAGTGATGATTTTCCTTTCCCGTTTTTCCCATTTTCCGGCTTGCGACAGTTTGCGGTAGCAGGCCGGTTCCCCTGCAATTTCTATTTCTTCCTTTTTCAGCCTCTCCGTAACGGATGCGGCAAGGAATAATGCCGGTTCGGGAATGTCGCCCTGCAATTTGTATCCCGGACGGTTTGCGGGAACCATGCCGTACAGGTAGCGTTCGGTAGAGTAGGGGAGACCCACGATGTAAGCGCTGTCGGTATCCGTCGTTTTAGCCGTCAGGTAATTGTGGAAAACAAGGGACGGCATATCCGGTTCGCACCTTTCAATCTCCGGTTTGCCGTCCGGTTCGCCGGTACGGAGGAAAAGCGAATAACGGTTGTCGTATATGTTTAAGCCGTAGCATCCCTGCCCGTAGTAGCTGCCCAGGTCTTCGCGCAGCCATTTCATGGAAACACCTTCGGTATCAAAAATACTTTCGTCGGCAATGACCGCACCGGTTATTTTCCGTATACCCCTGTTTTTAATGGCCGATATCCATCCGTGCATGATTTTGTCGCGGCCGGTTTTCACGCCGGACGAGCCGGTCGTAGGGTCGCCGCTTCCGCGTATATAAATATTCCCGTACAGGATACCGTTTCGTATATCCCCGTCGTGCATGATGGCCGTTTCGTATCGGAAACGTTCGCCGAGTATTTCAAGGGCCGTTGCCGTCGTCACGGTTTTTATCGCCGATGCGGGAATAACTTCCCTGTCCGCATCGAAGCTGAACAGGGTGGAATCGCTGCGGACGTCTTTTACCATGACGGACACGGACGCTCCGCGCATATACGGAGCGTTGAGGAATTTTTCCATAGCCGGATGCGTCTGCGCTTTTCCCGGGAAAAGCGGCAACAGAAACGAAACAATAACAAAAACCGTTCTCATCATTTGTATGCAGAGTGATTGTATTTTTTGGAAAAATACGCAGGGTACAGACGCACGTCCGCGAACTGCGGCGCTTAACGTTAACGGACGGTCAGACGGATGACCGTTTTGTGCGGTTGCCCTTTTCACGTTTACATTTCAACGCTCCTCTTAATAACGATAGTGTTCCGCCTTGTAAGGGCCTCCTACCGGAACGCCTATGTAATCGGCCTGTGCTTGTGTAAGTTGTGTAAGTTTTACGCCGATACGTTCGAGGTGGAGACGTGCAACTTCTTCGTCAAGATGTTTCGGCAGGCGATATACGCCGATTTTATACTCTTTTTGCCACAGGTCGATTTGCGCCAGCGTTTGGTTTGTAAAGGAGTTGCTCATCACGAATGACGGGTGGCCGGTTGCACAGCCCAAGTTCACTAAACGGCCTTCGGCCAGGAGGAAAATGGAATGGCCGTCGGGAAACGTATATTTATCTACCTGCGGTTTGATGTTCGTATGCCTGATGCCGGGAAAGTTCGTCAGGTTGTCAACCTGTATTTCGTTGTCGAAATGACCGATGTTACAAACGATGGCCTGGTCGGGCATTGCTTTCAGGTGGTCGATCGTGATGATGTCGCGGTTGCCCGTCGTCGTAACGAAAATATTACCTTCGTTGACTGCCTCGTCCATTGTCGTTACTTCAAATCCTTCCATGGCAGCCTGCAACGCGCAAATCGGGTCAATTTCCGTAACAAGAACCCTGGCTCCGTACGAGCGCATGGAGTGTGAGCAACCTTTGCCGACGTCCCCGTATCCCGCTACAACGACGACCTTTCCTGCAATCATAACGTCCGTAGCGCGTTTGATACCGTCGGCCAGCGATTCGCGGCAGCCGTACAGGTTGTCGAATTTGGATTTTGTCACCGAATCGTT
>JAISYY010000115.1 GCA_031269635.1 Tannerella sp.
CTTCCGATGAAACTTTTTCGATGGTCACAGGCAGGAAACCGTTCACGTCGTCTGTGATTGCCTCTCCTTTCATTACTTTCGTCTGTCCGGACAATTTATCATACACGCCACAATACGAATGACAATACTCCCGACTTTCATACAGACCCGTATGAAAATGAAAATAAATAATACTGTTATTTTCAAGTATATAATCTATCGCTATTTTGTTTGAAGAATAATCGCTTTCATTTCTTTTTTCGTATGGCCAGTGCCATTTACCCAAATTCAACAAGATGCGGGGAACTAATGCATCTGGGCAGACTGTGTAGACTGTATCAATAAAACTTTCTTTTAGACACATTTCTCCATTTATTTCCCACAGGGAAGGACTGTTCGGAGTTACAGTATACATCTGATTTTCATGGAAGTAAATTTGATATACCCCTCCGCCAAAAAAGATATAAGTACTATATATATAATTTATGCTTTCGATATTTGAAGGTTGAATCTCTCTGGAAAAAGGGAAAGCGCTCAACAAGTCTCCCTTCGTTCCGTTAAAGCGAAAAAGAAAAGGATCTTCTTTCTGAGAAATATATTTATTATGAATTGTTACAGTATCATTTGAGATATATAAATAAGACATGCTTAGAGATGGGGCAGGAGTTCCTTCCGATGAAAGTGTCACTTTCCCGAGAAAATTACCTTCCATATCATACTTAAGCAAACTTGTTGGATTCCAGTCCTGAAAATAAACAGTTCCTTTGGTTTTATCAACCCACCAGGATATATTCCCACTGCCATCCTTTGCATATCCTCCGGGATCATTTCCAATATGACCGATTGTGCGGCAAAAATGTCCATCTTTTTTGCTGAAAACCATTAACGGCTGATTTAATGAAGATATTAAAATATTATCTTTCCATACATTCATATTCGGATATCGCCCAATCAAACAGTTATCCTGCGTTTCCAAAGCCACATAAGTAATCGTTTGAGCTATTTCCGATACGGTAAAACCGGAAACGGTTTCCATGGCTTTTCCTATTTCAATAACAGGATATTTTTTTTCATCTCCCGGATAATGACAGGAAAAAAGAATGAAAAATATGCCAGCTGCCCCGTATTTCACGAAAATATTTATAACCCGCAACAAAAAACAGAATGCATTCATACACAAAATATTTGAATTACAATAATTAGTCTCTCCTTAACAACCTCCCCATTTCACCCAAACAAGTTTAATTTTTTGCGGAAACAGTAATCTGAAAAAGAGTCAAAGATGATTCTTTTTGAGTACTTCGCTATCATACGAAGGCAGGTCGGGCCGCAGTCCATCGAGTCGAGCTGATGATAATGAGGGAAAGATTTTATCAATGTAAGTTCTATTTTTTCAGTGTCCCGATATAGAGCGTGGGATTGGGTTCCTCCAAGACATCCGTATCAATACGTGTATGGAAAAAATAAAACCTGTCGGCATCCGTATCAAACGGACGTATACTCACTCTTTCCCCGATGCCGTGGATGTCGTCGGTATAACCGTCCTTCATGTTGTATCCCTTCCCTGTCTTCATGTCGTAACAGAAACGGTAATACTCGCTTCTGCGATCGTGGCCGTAGACGGCAAAGACGAAACGCGAACTGCGGTACACGTTAAGCAGGTAAATGCATTTAACGCCGTCCGCCGCAACGCCGTTGTCCCTGAACTGCAACCTCAGAGAAGGAACGAGCCGACTGTTTTTTACTTTATATAACGTATCGCGCACGAAAGATTCCACATTCTGTTCCGAGAAATAAAGATACGTATCCTTCCCGACATGTGTCGTGAAATCGCGAAACGGATGAACCCACACCATAATCTGCTCCGGATAGACTTTGCGGATCAACATGCTGTCGGTTACCTGCAGATCGCTGCCGACAGTGTACAGCATACTGCGGTTGAAGGCGCCGCTTTCGTCTTTTTCTCCGTAATATTCGGAAATGATTTGCAGATTCCCGTTTTCATGATTCATGTATCTGCAGGAACGGAAAACGGAGGATGATGCTTCCGCGACGACATGACCGTTGAGGTCGTAGCAAATCAGACTTTTAGCGCTTGCCACATAGACAAGTTCCCTTTCGACTTCCACGGTCAAATCTCTTATCTGCGTAAATTCTCCCGGCCCCTGCCCCATCGAGCCTATCTGCCGGATAAATTTACCGTGTTTGTCGAACAGCAGGATTTCATGGCGACCCCCGCCCAAGTTGTAGATGATGAGATAATCGTTACATAAAAGCGCTTTCTGAATCCTGCCGACAAGACTTTTTTCCGTCACTTCCGGTTCTACTGCAACGATACTGTCCGCAATGACGGACAGGGGCAATGATTCGTCTTCATTGAAATCGACGGGGATAACCTGCAATTCCTTATTTTCTTTCTCCGCACAGGACGGTAATACATGAAAGAGGCCGATAATTATACCTGTTAAATACAATCTGTTCATATCTAGGGGTTTTTACTGTTTTGTTTTTACAATAAAAAGCACGGGGCCGTCTTTCAACGGTACGTTCCCGACGGTATTCGCAACGATTTCGCCCCGCTCCTTAAACACGTAAAAGTATCCTTCCCTGCCGTTTACCGGACGTACGGTCTTAAGATAGCCCGTGTTGAAAATGTCGTCCGCGATTACCTCTTCATATTTCGTGTTGTATCCCTTTTTGCTTTTCATATCTTCCAGATAGACGTAAGACTGCCCTCCCCGCCGGTAATTCACTAACAGATATTTGCCGATACATCCGTGGGAAAATTCGGATCTTGTTTCAAAGCTTGTTTTGGCGGGGGTACTGATTTCCCTTGCCATAAAGGGAACGGCCTTTTGTCCTTTGATCTGATATATCACGCTGTCGTATCCGAAAGAAGCAATTACCGTTTGGTTGTGCAGGGTGAATTGCCCAGAGCTGCTTGCCGGACACACCAGGCGTCCGTTGTATATGTCCGGGCCATGTCTCCGTTCATAAAGAATACCCATATCCCTGCCTGTCTGCAAATCAATACCGGATATATACAAACCGGTGGTCTTGTCGTCCGGGAAAAACCGGGAATACAGGATCCACAGTCTGCCTTTATCAAACAGACAACCGGTCGCCAGCCCTTTTGACCGGTAAGTTCTTTTCAGTTTGCCGGAATAATCGTAACAGTAGATTTTATTGTCACTCTCCGTTACTCCTGCCGGAACATATATTTCTCTTTTAACCGTATCTCCCGAAATGCCGCGGGCATATCCTTCGCACGGAATATTCCGGATGAACTTTCCGGCAAGATCATACTGAAACACGGACGAGATTGACTGGAGAAAAACATATTCGTCCGAAAGGAAAATATTTTGCACCCCGGACGGCAGTTTTTCCATAGCTATCGGAATGACGTCCCGGGCAATTTCGGACAATTTTATAACAGTGGTTTCGGACACATTGATCCGAACCGTCCTCTGACCGTGCAACGAAACACTTAACGGGATGAAAAATAAAAGCAGATATTTGCCGATAATTCTTTTAAAAGCTATCATCGTATTACTTAAATTATGGAACATCCGGCTTGGCTGTTAACACCAAGCCGGATGCATTCTGACAGTTACGGAATAAAACATCCACCTATACCGCCCGGGCAGTTCTCTATTACCCAGTCGGGTTCAACATCAACAGTTAAATCATAACAGGTAATGTCAGACCCCATACCACAACAGCACCTTACAGTACCGCCTGTCACCATTTTCATGTCCCGTTCATTTAACAGAACAACATTTTCTTTCAAAATCAATAATTTACTCAACTTTTGCATTTTGATAAAATTTAAAATATAAAACAATAAAATATTTGCTGTAGAAATTATTACAATGAATAACTGCTTCATTGCGCCATTACACTCTACAAACATGCAATAGCTGTATAATAATAGAATTTTCCTTATACAATTTCCGTTTTCG
>JAISYY010000119.1 GCA_031269635.1 Tannerella sp.
ACGTTCGGCCTCCCGCCGTCGCAACCCGTCGGAATCATCAAGGACGCTATAAAAAATGCGATACTCGACGGGATTATTCCTAACGAATATGAGGCTGCCGTACGGTTTATGCACCGGAAGGCAGGCGAAATGGGTCTGCAGGCGGTTGCGGGCGAAAAATAACGCACTTTATACGAAGGCGGCTAACCGCTAATTTTTGCGTTCAGCCGGGCATTTGACTGTATCGAGAACAGGAACGATACGGAACGTCGAACGATTAGTCAGGCTCGAATTTCAGGTAAAATTTGCCTGTTAACGGTTCGGCTTGTGACGAACTTCTAAAATTATTCGGCTGACTTTGCGGCCCAAGCTCGGAGGCTTTCTTGAATTTGGTACCTACCGGGCTTATCGCATTCAGTATGGAGATCTGCCCTTCGGGAAAGATTCCAAGCGTATTGTCGTTGTTTCGGAACACGGGATTATCCGGCGTAAAAAGGTGCAGGAACAGGTCGTCTTTAGCGGCTACAATCTTCAGTGTCCCGTAAGCAGTCAACAAATCGGCCGCATACAGATTCGAATGGTATCCCTTAAATTCGGGATACACCCACGATTCCCCGGTGACCGTATTATTATATTCCTTTTCCCATATACCGAAAGTCACTCCTTTCATCCTGTTTTTCCACACGCGGTAAGGGCCGTTACCCAGCCATTTTACGCTTTTAACATCCTTTTCCGGAAAATCAAACGTAACGCCAATGTGGTCATACATCCCCCCGATGTCGAAAGAATAATCGACCAAGATCCATTCCGAAGGCAGCAGCGATACCCTGATTTTGTTCCGTAACGGTCTCCTGCCTTCCTGTGTAAAAGAAAATTCAACGGCATGAATCCCGTTACCGGTCAGGGTTTCCGTCCCGGAAAGTTTAAGGTTGCCGGTCGTAAAACGGGGGCCATTCCCTAACGGCAATCTCTTGCCATTCACCTCTATTTCCGCTATAATCCCCTTGTCACGATCCACGGCGACCGACGTATTACCCGCACGATAACGAATCATTCCATCCGTTCCGGTCACAATTGCTTCATTCCCGTCCGCGCCAACCAGTCTCCTTGAGAAATCTTCCGCAGAAGTAACCGTCCTTGTCCATGTGTATATTTCCTTTCCGTAAGGGTCGACAGCTTTTACGGATAATGCGTCACAGTTCATGAAATCACCGGGCGTTTCGACCTGCAAGATGCCGGAAAAACCGGGAGCCACGTCAGGAACCTTTATATCCGCCGCTTTTGCCGATACTTTTCCCGAAGGATAATCATATTTCAACCATTCGGCGGAAAACGAACATTGATTCAGGTTCGTAAAATGATAGCGGTTATGAACTTTTATATCTCCCCTGAAAGACGCGGGCAAAAACCGTGTTCCCTCAAGATATACGGGCGACCATATCTCCCTGATCGCATAGAAACTGCCTTCCTTCTCACGGTACGGGCCGAGTATGCCGTCGGCGGCATGATTGCCGTCCGTATCCATTACGCCGCCTTTGTCGTTCCGCACGACGCCCTGGTCGGCGAAATCCCAGAGGAAACCTCCGGCAGAAAGGGGATGAGCCTGCATACGGGCCCAGTAATCATCCAGCCCGGCGCCATGACCGCCATCATACAGCCCATGAATAAATTCGGTCGGGAAGAAGACTTTATTCCCCTCGAAACAGAAATTTGTCCCGATACCATAAGATATGTAATGGCTGGTGTTTACGTCTTTTTCTTCGAGCCACGGATGGACGACGAGGCGTTTCTGTATGTCATAACGCGCATATTCGGGCAACAGCTCGAAATTGAATCCGCCTTCGTTCCCGTTCGCCCATATAACGACACACGGATGGTTCACGTCGCGGGTAATCATCTCGCGCACGCGTTCCTTACCTACCGGCGTATCGTAGGGCGGATATTGCCATGCCGTCAGTTCGTCTATCACGTAAAGCCCCAGCGAATCGCATATTTCCAGAAAATGTTCATCCGGCGGGTAATGCGACATGCGGACGGCATTCATGTTCATTTCCCGGATAAGAAGCGCATCATTAAGGCTGATACCGGAATTGCTTGCACGGCCGGATTCAGGCCAGTGTGTATGGCGGTCTACTCCCTTGAATTTTACCTTCACATTGTTGACATAAAACCCGTCTCCGGGACGCAATTCTGCCGTCCGGAACCCGAATTTTTCGGTAATACGGTGTTGTATCTTCCCGTTTTCAAGCAAACTTATTTCTGTCATATAACGATTGGGAAACTCCGACGACCACAGCGCCGGTTCCGGAAAGGATGCGGACAGGCGCAAGGAATCTGTTTTCTCAAAAGCCAGCCTTACCGGTGCGCCAAAGGGCCGGCCATCCATTGTTTTCACCTGTGCGACGACCTCGCCGGTCATGTTCCTGCCCAAAAATACATCCATGGCAAACGTCCCGTCGCATCCGGCGTCTATGGCAACGCGTTCGATGTGCCCGGCAGGTAACGCTTCCAGCCATACGGGACGGAAGATGCCGCCGAATACCCAAAAGTCGGACTTGCGTTCCGCAGCCTCTACCGACTCGTTCGACGAAGCTTTATGAACGGTCACCTCCAACCGGTTTTCCCCGCCGTAGCGGAGAAGTTTGCTTATGTCATAGCGGAAACGGTAAAAAGCACCCTGATGCACAGGCCCGGCGCTCCGCCCGTTTATCTTCACTTCGGTATCGGTCATCGACCCGTCGAACACGATGTTGACTTTCCTGTTTTTCCATTCGCCGGGGACTTTAAACGTATAACGATACCTCCCGCTCTCGTTGATCCGCTCCTTGTCGTGCCCGTAATTAAACTGCCCGAACCCATGAAACTCCCAGTTGGACGGAACGGGTATTTGCGTCCATTTACCGCTATGGTGTCCCGCCGTACAGTAAAAATCCCACAAGACCGCATCGTCCGTTCCTTTCCCCGACAGATAGATACATTCCGTATGCGTCCCGGCCGGCGCATCATTCACGGCCTGCCCGCCGGCAGTTTCCTGCTTCCCGGCCAACGCCGTATTAACCATCAAAAATAATATGGATATAATTTTATACATAGCCTTACTGATATAAGATTTATTTATGAATCATCACTTTATGAACAAAAAAAATCAAAACCGGAACAGTTCGCTCCTGTCTGCTGAGATTCAACTTACAAACTGTCCTGATTTTGATTTATAAATATGCGGTTTTAAGTGTATTCCGAAGAAATAAAAACGTCAATCTTCAAGTTCAAAATCGTCTTTACCTACACCACATAAAGGACACACCCAGTCTTCCGGAAGATCCTCAAACGCTGTTCCAGGCGCTATGGCGCCGTCTTCATCACCTTCTGCCGGATCATATACATATCCGCAAACTAAACATTTGTATTTTTTCATATTGCTTTATTTATTAAAATTAAACGCTCAAAAATAATACATCAAAACGAATCTGCAAAATTTATATCCATTATTTTCCGGCATCTGTTCATGATTCCGGCGGCAGCGCCATTGTCAGGCCATTTCCGGTCCGGCTTAACGCTATTACAAAACAACGGCCAGCTATACATAGAAAGGCTACCACAAAAACGTCAAACGACGAATCCCCCGCCACTCTCATCCTGAGAGCGACGGGGGATTCCCCTGTTTTCCGATCCGCGCAAGCGTTATTCTACCCTGTTGAAGCGCCACGAGCGCCCTGAGATCAGCAATCTGCTTTCCGAATCGGGATCGGATACCGTCTCATTTATTCATGGTCGGATTTTGCGTCAGCGTGCTTCCCGCCGGATATGCGTTTATAGCATTCTGGGGGATGAAATAGATCGTGCGGAAGTCATTCGGCATAACTTCTTCCATTGCGGCGTGCGGGCCCGGATAGAGACGTGTCAGGGAACGCCCGTTGCGGTATACGTCATAACTGCGTTCCGCCTGGAATGCCAACTCTAATGTACGTTCTTTTTCGATAAGATTTTCAGCGTTTGAAGCATCCAACGAAGTATACCCTTTACCCGGAAGTGAGCGTTCACGAACAATATTCAGCGCCGTTAAAGCGGTTGCATAATCACCCGTCTTGGCTGCGGCTTCGGCTTTATTCAGATACATTTCCGCCAAGCGCGTAATGACGGGAGAATGCAGGTGAGACTCTTCGCCTTCGCGCGAACATTTTACGATATAAAACATCGGATATACACGGTTAAGCTTCATTTCCGGATCAATAACGCCGGTATACGTGTTCCCGTCTTTATAGTTGATGGACCATATACCCTGTTCTTGATCTATTGGGGTCAACGGATAAGTGTCATTACCCTCCTGGCATGTCGCCGTATTTTCCGAGACCGTAACTTCGGCCTGTACATAATTGAAGTTTGTCTGGATATTTGCATCATTATATACATTTTTAATAAAGCGGAACACCGTTTTGCCGTTTACTACATATTGCGGTTCAATAAATGCAGCACGGGCATCAACGATTTTATTGTTAGCCCAGTCGTTACGGCCTGTTTCGTTTAACAGGCCAAGGTATTTTGCACTGGCATACATTTCGCCCCAACCCATACCTCCGATATTGCCGTACATACCGCCAACACCATAGTAATGATCGTATCCCGAATATTCGGAAGCCACACGTTTGACGGCAAAAATCGTTTCGTCGTTTTGTTCGGGAGTGAACGTATTATACTTCATGAAATCTTCGCGGGACAGCATCGTGTATATTCCCGAATTGATTACCCTGTCGGCATATTCGACGGACAAACGTGCATATTCCCGGTTGGGATTGTCAAACGTTCCGCTCATATACAGGTATACCCTGGAAAGCAGCGCCAATGCAGCTTCTTTGGATCCGTAGGC
>JAISYY010000169.1 GCA_031269635.1 Tannerella sp.
ATTTAATATACACATTTTCATATACATGCACTTCACATACCGGAATATTCTCCCGGCAAAATCCTACATTTAAGTAGCTATTTTTAATGTAATATTACAATAAGGTAGGAAAGAATAAACATGGAAGAAACGGGAAAGATCGGAAAAATCAGTCAAGCATCAATGCCATGTGTATATCTGATATACCGGATATGCGACGGTCGAGGATACAGGCTAATCCGTATGGCCGGTTTTTCCGGCGGGCGTTTTCTTCTGCCGACAGAGGGACGCGGACTTCTGCCGTCCGGGCATTATACCGGTGAAGCATATAACGGATTAAGGATTCTTTTACGGGGAGGCTGTCGTATAATAGTTCTTTTATGACAATTTCATTTCCCGTTCCCGGCTTTGAAAATGCCATGCCAACCGGATTGTTTCCCCGTAGCGCTATCCACGCATTACCGCCGTCGTAAGCCAAATCACGGATGATCGTTTCAAAATCGTATGCGTCATGCATGACGGCGCACGGACGTTCGCGCTGTTTACGATCGAAATACGGGAAATATTTATCTGTCGTACATTCAATAAATGTATAATCCGGCGAAGCGGGCTGTCTATCGGGAAAATAAGTTTCAACACCATAATTAACCGGGTATGAATATCCGAACTTTTTGTAGAAATCAAACAGCCAGGCCTCTGCCGGGATAAGGATTGATATGGAATACCCCTTTTGACGCATAACCTCCATAGCTTCTGCCATCAACGTTTTCATGACGCCTTTCCCACGTTCCGAAGGATGTGTACAAACACCGCACAGGTAAGCCGAAGGCAGGATGCCGTTTGCCGTTTTTATTTCGTAGGGAATCATCTGCAAAGCGGCAATGATTCTGTCATCCTTTTTCCTGACGAGGGTGTTTCCGGGCTTGTAAACACGGCTGAAAAAGAGGTTGACGAACTCGCCGGAATCATTGAACACTTCCTGCCACAAAGCGGCAACTTCCGGTTTGTCAGTCGGTAAGGGAAAAGAAGACGGTTTACTGTCGGGGGCGTTATTGCGAAACATATTCCGGTAAAATTATTATCCGATGAAGCGCCGGGGAATCACCTCCGTTTGACGGCGGCGTTTTTCTCAAGCAAGATGACAGGATTGTAAGACAGTTTGGATTGGCGCAGTCCCGGTATTCCCAAATCCTCTTCGCGGTTTATATACGTGTACTGCTCCGGGATACGGGAAGCAAATTCCCGGTTAATAACGCTGAATACACCTTCGTAATTGACGTTAGCCTTTTCTACGTGTATCCCGAAGGTATAACGGTTTATCGGCGAACCGTATGTAAAGGCAATTATTCTGCCGTCCACTACGATAGCCCCTCCCTGAAGTCCCAATTCGTCGAAATGGTTCATCGCAAAAGTCATGGAACGGCGTTCGTGGGCGAGGTCTTCCCTGTCGCGTTCGCTTACGTTTGCCTTACACCAGATCTGCTCTACTTCCATACACCGGCAAATGATATCCGGCGTTACCGGCAGATATGCATATTCATACTGTTTACTGAATTTGTTTATATGATTCCGTTTTGCCTGGAAGCGTTTACCCTTGAGGGTGGCAAGTTCTTCCCGCAGATAGATGTAATCAAAATAGTCACGTTCCACGATATAGGTGAAACGATCGGGGAAGAGCGCATTTATTTTATTTTTTGAATCAGGCGTTACGCCGAGCATCAGCAGTGAGTATCCCATACGTTCGGCGTCGTTCTCCATGATTTCGATCGCCGTTTTCAGGTCGCCGCCGCCGACGGGAAACATATAAGCCAGGCGCCTGCGTCCTTTCTCCTCTACATAGAAACGGAGGAACAGGAAACCGTTCATAATCGCATATTCGCTTTCATAGAGGAAGTTCCAGCTACACATGTTTGCAAATGCATAATCGCAGTTAAGGAGGTCTCCCGGAAGTGTAAACGCCGTGACAGCCTCTTTGTCTTCTATTGTTACCGGTTTAAATAAGAGCATTTTTATGACACTTTTATATTATATTTCCACATCATCCCATTTGCCGCGTACAAGTTCGCGAGTAGTACGGTAGCCTGCGTTTTTGAGCAGTGCAAGCGTTTCTTCGCGTCCGTCGTTTACCAGGTCCGGATAGTGGCAGTCGGAGTTTACCACGACCGGGATGCTACGTTTTTTCAACTCCCCGTATGATGTTACATGCGGATACGTTTCACCTCTTTTTATTTTATTCTTGCTGTTAACCTCAACGACAAGTCCTTTTTCGGCGATGAAATCGAGCAGTTCAAGAAACGGCTTCCGGTACCAGGCAGCCTGCATATCAAAATCAGGATGCCTGCTCCCGTTCATATATATCTTGTCGATGTGCCCGACGATATCAAATCCTCCGGCCTCGACCATATCCATCGACGATTCAAAAAAATGTCCGGTCAGGCGGCGGACGCTTCCCCCGTAATGTTCGCAAATACCCCTTTCAAGGTCCCTGTATGGGCCGTCGATACACACCATGTTTTCCTCAAGCAGCGGTTCCGCCCACGGCAGGAAATGAACAGAGCTTATACGGTAATCAAGCGGCGCCGTTTGAAAATAAGCCGTCGAAGCATTATATGTTTTATCCAAATAATCAATCTCAAGGCCAAGGTAAATTTCCAGCGTTCCGGCATATTCACCTTTCAGCCGGTTTATTTCCGCCAGATATTCGGGCAGGTCATCTTTCGACATGTTCCAGAACGTCTCGAACGGAAGCGGGGAATGAGAGGAGAAACCGTATGCGCGGAATTTATTTGCTATTGCGATCTTAACGAACTCTTCCGGGCGGCTTCGCCCGTCGCAGAAAGTACAATGACTGTGGAAATTACTGTTCTTCCCCATAAGAGCTTAACTGATTGCCGGGCGTTAAGTAGATGCCGTTGTTATCCATATTATTTTATTACGCCAAGTTCCTTTCCCGTTCTGACGAATGCGTCAATCGCCTTATCAAGGTGAGCCTTTTCATGACCGGCCGAAAGTTGCACGCGGATACGCGCCTGGCCTTTCGGAACAACAGGATAATAAAAGCCCGTGACAAAGATTCCTTTCTCCTGCATACGTTGAGCGAAAGTCTGCGACAGTCTGGCGTCGTACAGCATTACCGCACATATAGCCGACTGTGCCGGCTTAATATCGAATCCGGCCCCGATCATCCGCTCACGGAAATACGTTACATTCTCCATTAGCCGGGTATGCAGTTCATTACTTTCACGGAGCATCCCAAACATTTCGATACCTGCCCCCACAATAGCCGGGGCAAGCGAATTAGAGAACAGGTAAGGGCGTGAACGCTGGCGCAGCAAGTCTATTATTTCCTTATGCCCTGTCGTGAAACCACCCATAGCGCCTCCGAACGATTTGCCGAGCGTACCGGTGATGATATCTATCTTGCCGTAAACGCCGTACAGTTCCGCCACGCCCCGTCCGGTCGGGCCAACAACGCCGGCCGAATGGGATTCGTCGACCATGACAAGTGCATCATATTTCTCCGCCAGCGCACATATCCTATCCACAGGAGCCACATTACCATCCATCGAAAACACACCGTCGGTTGCAATGATACGGTAACGCTGCGGCTGCGCTTCCTGCAGGCACCGCTCAAGCTCGTCCATATCGACATTCGCATAGCGGTAGCGTTTTGCCTTGCACAAGCGTATGCCGTCGATGATGGAAGCATGGTTAAGCGCGTCCGAAATGACAGCGTCCTCCTCCGTCAGCAGCGGCTCGAACAAACCCCCGTTCGCATCGAAGCACGAACCGTAGAGAATCGTATCTCCGGTCCGGAAATATTCGAAAATAGCCGCTTCCAGTTGTTTGTGCAGATCCTGCGTCCCGCAGATGAAGCGAACCGACGACATCCCAAACCCGTGTGAATCGAGCGTCCTTTTTGCCGCTTCGACAAGACGCCGGTTATCGGACAGTCCGAGATAATTGTTCGCGCAGAAATTAAGTGCCTCCTCTCCTTCGCTGATACATATATTCGCTTTTTGCGGGGTTTTTATAATACGTTCCCTTTTATATAATCCTGCCGATTCGATATTCACCAGTTCTTCATCCAGGAATTGTTGAAATTTTCCGTACATACATTTATTCATTTGTTTATTTCGTGATGCAAAGATAGTGCAAGTTTCGGCAATGCAAAACAAAACACCGATTTTGTTTCCTCATCATCTTGTACTATCTTTGCCGCCGGTTTATATAAAAGGAATTTGAATGAAAAATATACTGGTAATCGGTTCGACCGGGCAAATCGGCTCCGAACTGACAATGGAATT
>JAISYY010000127.1 GCA_031269635.1 Tannerella sp.
CGTATCGGGCTGTTTTTTTAAATTTATGGACTGTTTTTCGAGTATGTACCGTGTACCTGCTTTGTTACTAAATTGCTGCTAACAAACTTCATAAGCCACTTGTTGGCGGTGCTTGCGGGGATTTGCAGTTGAGTTGCAACCGTAAATAGTGCAGGTGTAGATAAAAAAACAAACCCGAATGAACATATCGAATTATATTCAAGAGGAAATATATTCGACAAACAGGATATTTTTCAAAAGAAAATTCTAACTTTGCAAAAAAAAAGCAAATTAAGACCGGATAATCATGTCGGAAATTATTAATAACAGGAAGGTATTCTCTTTGCATGAGGTGATGAAGAGCATTCGGGATACGATTACGGGCAGGTATAAGAGTTCTTTCTGGGTAAAAGCGGAAATGAACAAGTTGAATTTTTACACACATTCCGGACATTGCTACCCCGACCTGGTTGAAAAGCAGGATGAAAAAACGGTTGCCCAAGTGCGGGCTGTCCTGTGGAAAGACGACTACTTGCGGATAAACAGTCTTTTCCTGAATACGCTCAATGAACCGTTGAAAGATGGCGTCAAAATTCTGTTTTTAGCCGGGATTCTGTTTGATCCGGCTCACGGGTTGGCGTTGCATATCAAGGACATTGATCCCGCTTACACGCTGGGCGACCTCGAAAGAGAAAAGCAGGAAACTGTCCGCCGGTTGAAGGACGAAGGGATTTACGACCGCAACAAGTCGCTGAGGATACCCCTGTTGCCGCAACGGATTGCGGTTATCTCGGTGGAGACCAGCAAAGGATACAGGGACTTTCTGGAGAAAATAGAGAATAATCCCGATGGATACCGTTTTTTTCACTTCCTGTTTCCTTCATTGTTGCAGGGTGAAAAAGTTGTTCAGTCCATCTCTGCCCAGTTACAGCGTATCCGGAAAGTGATGCATCACTTCGATGTGGTGGCCATTGTGCGTGGCGGAGGCGGAGACATTGGGCTTTCGTCATACAATAATTACCTGCTGGCAAAGGAAATTGCGATCTTCCCGCTGCCCGTCCTGACCGGTATCGGGCATATTACGAACGAAACGGTTGTTGAAAAAGTGGCTTGCCGCAATCTGATCACTCCGACCGGTCTTGCCGATTTCCTCATCCTGCAGTTCCGCAACTTTTCCGTAGCTCTCGGAAATGCGGAGCAGAAAACAGTCACCCTGACCAACCGTATCATCAGTCGTGAGCGGTTCAAGTTTCAAACGGAAACGAAACTGTTTCGTGCGGCAAGCGAATCCGCCCTGTTTTACATCCGCAGCCAGCTTACCCTGCTGCATGAGAAACTTTCGGACAAATCACGATTGCTGCTTAAGGAACAAACCGTCTTGTTGGAGAATACGCAAAAATACATACACAGTATAGATCCCAAAGAGGTCATGCGGCGCGGCTACAGTATGACCTTTCACAACGGCAAAGCCGTAAAAACCATTTCACAACTGAACGCGGGCGATGCGTTGCATACGCTCGTGTCCGATGGAGAGATTATCAGTACGGTACAAATAATTCGTAAAGAAAAAACATGATGAGTGAAAAAACAAACTATGCGGAAGCATTTGAAGAATTAAAAAAAATCGTAGCAGAAATCGACCGGAAAGATATTTCGGTTGATGACTTGTCGGAAAAAATAAAGCGGGCGGCACAACTGATTAAAATCTGTAAGTCGAAACTTGATTCCACAGAACAGGATGTAAGTCTCATTCTGAAAGATCTTGATGATTCGGTGCAGGATAGAGGATAAATTTGAGAAGGTTATCTGATAATCAGACATTTAACGTCGGACGGAAATATCGTGCAGGGCTGTATCTGTACGCCTTGAACATGAGCCGGTAAAAAATCCGGCAAAAAGTCATTATTTATCTAAAAACCGTTAACTTTGCAAACATTATACAATGAAATGTAAATAGACCGTATGAACAATTACAATGATCCTAAAGACATTACGAAGGAGTTTGCCGCATCCGGGAGCTATAAGTCTTCTTTGCCGGCAGTCAAGTTTATTATAATAGCCGTATTGGGAGGCGTTTTTATTGCAATGGGCGGGTTGTTATCGCTTATTGTAGCCGGTGGAATGGCCGGAATTGGCGCCGACAATCCCGGTTTGATAAAATTTATGGCAGGAGCCTTGTTTCCCGTTGGTCTGATTATGGTTTCCATTACAGGCGCCGATCTTTTTACAAGCGACTGTACCGCATTTACTTTGCCTTTACTGGAAAAGAAACTGCGTTTTGTTTCATTCCTGAAACTGTTGTTTTTGTCTTATATATTCAACTTTGCCGGAACGCAAGTGATAGCCTTCATGTTATCTTCCAATTTGGGATATTTTGCGGCAGACCCCTGGCAAAGCTATTTGTATCATTATACCGAAGCGAAAGTTTATCAGTCATGGGGCGCCGTGTTTGTTAAGGGGATAGGAGCAAACTGGCTGGTCTGCCTGGGTATGTTTATGGGCTATGCCGCCAAAGACATCATCGGGAAATGTATAGGTATATGGATTCCGGTGATGATATTTGTCACATTGGGTTATGAACACTCCATAGCAAATATGTTTTTCGTTCCGGCAGCTATTTATTCCGGTTCCGGTATTACATGGATTGATTTCGTCTGTAGAAACCTGTTTCCCGCCACGTTGGGAAATATTGCCGGAGGCGCCATTTGTGTTGGCTGCGTTTATTGGTACCTTCATTTGTATAAAACGAAAAGTCCTTCCTGAAATGCTGCGACTGTACGGGAAACGCCATAAAACAAAAAGGCTGCTTCCATTTACGAGGCAGCCTTTTTATTCATATCCCGGTTTTATTATTTTGCGGAGATAACTTCAAAAGGAATAACTACGGATACTTCTTTGTGCAAACGCACCGTAGCGCTGTAATTACCTACTTCCTTGATAGCATCTTTTATCACGATTGTTTTACGATCGATTTCAAAGCCTTTTTTCGCTAATTCTTCGGCAATCTGAATATTTGTTACCGAACCGAAAATCGTACCGGTAGAACTTGTTTTCGCACCGACAGTAAGCGTTAGGCCTTCTATTTTTGCAGCAAGATCCACAGCATCCTGTTTGATCTTCGCCAACTTGTGTGCACGCTGTTTTCTGTTTTCAGCTAATACTTTCTTCGCAGATTCCGATGCTATAACGGCCTTACCTTGCGGGATTAGAAAGTTGCGCCCATAACCGCTTTTAACGTTTACGATATCGTCTTTGTAGCCTACATTTGCTACATCTTCTTTCAAAATAATTTCCATATTCTGTCTCCTCTCTTTTTATTATTTCATTAAATCGGTTACATAAGGCAGTAATGCCAAATGACGTGCTCTCTTAACTGCCTGCGCTATACGGCGTTGGAATTTCAATGACGTGCCGGTGAGGCGGCGCGGAAGAATTTTTCCCTGCTCATTGAGGAATTTCTTCAAAAATTCGGGATCTTTATAGTCAATGTACTTAATACCGCTTTTCTTGAAACGGCAGTATTTTTTCTTTTTTACATCCACCGACATGGGTGTAAGATATCTGATTTCAGAACTGTTCTGCGTGTTGTTTGTCGTTATTGCCATGATTAAATCCTCCTTAATTAATCGTTTTCTTCTTTAGGTTTGTTTTCTTTCGTTTTCGCCTCTTTCTTAATGTCTTTGGCTGATGACTTGAGACTTCTCCGCTTGGCGGCATATTCGGCGGCGAACTTGTCCTGACGGAAAGTAAGGAAACGTATCACGCGTTCGTCGCGACGGAATTGTGTTTCAAGAATGTCGATTACATTAGGAGTAGCTTTGAACTCAATAAGTTGATAGAAGCCCGTGGACTTCTTGCTGATAGGGTAGGCCAGTTTGCGCAGGCCCCAGTTCTCTTCATTGACAATTTCTGCTTTTTGGGCAATCAGTGTCTCTTTGATTTTTTCTACCGCTTCCTTCATCTGTGCATCAGATAAAACGGGAGTCAAAATGAAAACGGTTTCGTAATTGTTCATAACTTTTTCTTTAATTTTAAAATTTGCGGGTGCAAAGATAATGATAAAATGGTAATTAGCAATCAATAATTGATATTTTTTTTCCCATAATATTCTTTCTTGCGGGCGGATTTCTTTCCTATATATTAATAATCAGCATTATACATAAAATCATTCCCATTCAATTGTTGCGGGCGGTTTGGAGCTTATATCATAAACTACGCGGTTTACGCCTTTTACCTTATTTATTATTTCGTTGGACACTTTTGCCAGAAATTCATACGGAAGCTGCGCCCAGTCTGCCGTCATAGCATCGGTGGATGTTACCGCCCTCAGCACGACCGTGTTTTCATAAGTGCGTTCATCGCCCATCACACCGACGGAGCGTATCGGAAGTAAAATCGTACCGGCCTGCCAAACTTTGTCATACAAATTCCATTCGCGCATCATGGATATGTAAATGTCGTCCGCATCCTGCAAAGTACGTACTTTTTCAGGCGTTATATCGCCGAGTATTCTTATTCCGAGACCCGGACCCGGGAACGGATGACGCGAAATAAGGTTATCCGGCATACCAAGCTCGCGTCCGACGCGGCGGACTTCATCCTTAAACAGCAGCCGCAACGGTTCTACCAGTTTAAGGTGCATCTTTTCAGGCAATCCGCCCACATTGTGGTGGCTTTTTATGACGGTTCCTGTGATAGACAGCGATTCTATCACATCGGGATAGATGGTTCCCTGTCCAAGCCATTTTATATCGTTCAGCTTATGCGCTTCTTCGTCGAAAACATCAATAAATCCTTTGCCGATAATCTTTCGTTTTTCTTCGGGGTCGGTAACGCCGGCCAGTTCACCGTAAAATTTATCATGCGCCTTTACGCCGATTACATGAATGCCCATATTTTCGTATGCATTCATGACCTTGCCGAACTCGTTTTTTCTCAACAGGCCGTGATCGACGAATATGCAGGTCAAATTTTTACCTATTGCCTTATTCAACAATACGGCGGTTACCGACGAGTCGACGCCTCCCGACAGTGCAAGTATGACCTTGTCGTCTCCGAGCGTGTTTCTCAAATCGTTGACTGTCGATTCGATGAAAGACGCCGGCGTCCAGTTTTTCGAGCAACCGCATATATTGAGGAAGTTGTCTAACAGTTTTATCCCGTCTTCGGTATGAAATACTTCGGGATGAAACTGTACGCCCCATGTCAATTCGTCCGAAATCCGGAATGTAGCGACTTCCACGTCATGGGTACTTGCGATCACACGGAATGTATCGGGCAACTTTGTGATTGTGTCGCCGTGTGACATCCATACCTGCGTTCCCGGCTGTATACCTTTGAGCAGAGGATTGCTGTTATCAAGTTTAGACAAATGCGCCCGTCCGTATTCGCGTAAACCTGCGGATTCGACTTTGCCGTTTGAAGAGTAGGCAAGATACTGGGCGCCGTAACAGATACCAAGTATGGGATATTTTTTACGTATACCGGACAAATCTGTTTTGAACGCATTGGCGTCATTGACGGAGTAGGGGCTTCCTGAAAGAATAACCCCTTTGATGTCCGGGTCATTTTCAGGGAATTTGTTGTAAGGAAGAATTTCGCAGTACGTGTTTAATTCCCTGATTCTGCGCCCGATAAGCTGTGTCGTTTGAGATCCGAAATCAAGAATAATAATTTTTTCGTGCATAAAGTAAAAAATTAAATGAGGCGCAAAGGTACGAAAATAATTTGCAACAGGCAATTGCCGGAATAACTGTTTTGTATTATTATATTGTACACGAACTGAAATTTTATCCGGTTAAAATACGTTACATATTAACAATCTGAAAAGAAAACGCATTTTCGTTTGTCAATGCACTTGATTTGCATTATTTTTGCGGCGGAAATACAGTAATTTTTAAATATATCCCCAGGAATATGGATGAAGAAGAAAAAGCAGTAAACCGTAAAGCGTGGTTGATAATGGGTATTATCCTGCTTGTGCTGATAGTTGGCGTCGGAGGTTATTATGTATGGTTTCAGCGTCAGCAGATGAAGGAAATGTCTGAAATGTTTGCCCTTGAGAAAGAAAGTCTTTCGGATGAATACGAAGAATTATCCCTCCAATATGAGGGATATAAGTTCAGTGTGGGCAATGACTCTTTATTGGTCTTATTGAATACGGAGCAGGCTAAAGTTCAGCGTTTACAGGAAGAATTACGCACGGTTAAGTCTACGAATGTGCGCCGTATAAATGAACTGAAAAAGGAATTGGAGACGCTTCGCAAGATCATGCGTAATTATGTCATACAGATTGATTCTTTAAATGCACTCAATCAACAGTTAAAAGATGAAAATCGCCAGGTTACACAAAAGTACCGGCAGGCGACATCCCAAGCTGCACGCCTGACAAAAGAGAAAGAACAACTTTCGGAGCGCGTGGAAATGGCTTCGCGTCTTGACGCCGTGAATATACAGGCGAGCCTCTTGACCTCAAAAGACAAGGCCGCCAAGAAACTCAACAAAGCCGCAAAGCTCGTGCTCTCGTTTATCATCTCGAAGAACATCACGGCGCCTGCCGGTGAACAGACCATCTATGTGCGGCTGATGAAACCGGATGATGATATCCTGGTAAAATCAAATTCGGGATATTTTCAGTTTGAAAATAAAGAAATAATGTATTCCATGAAAAGGTCAATCGAATACGACGGTGAAGAACAGGGCGTTGTAATGTATTGGGATATAGAGGAATACCTTTCTCCGGGAAGTTATCGGGCGGATATTTTTGCCGCAGGAAACCTGATCGGACGTAAATCTTTTACGTTGGAATGATACGTTTTGCATTAAAAAATGAAACATTTCTTGCTTATTATGTTGCGTATTGAAAAATGTTTCCTAAATTTGTCGTGTTTTTTGATTTTTACTAATTAATAATATGAATGGTACTATGCAGAGCAGACGTGATTTTATTAAAAGGGCATCTATGATGATTGCCGGCGGTGTTGTGATTCCGAACCTTATCTCTTCTTGTGGTGGAGGTTCGAGATATCTTGGTCTTCAACTTTATTCACTTCGTGATATGGTGAGAGACGAAGGAATACAGAAAGTGTTGAAAGCGGTTTCGAAAATGGGTTACAATAGTCTCGAAACAGCGAGTTATAACAATGGAAAACTCTATGGACAAAATCCCGGGGATTTGAAAAAAATGGCGGAAGACTTGGGCTTGAAACTGACAAGCTCTCATCTCAGTCATAATATTTCAAGCGATTCTGATGCGGACATGGCTTGGTGGAATAAAGCCGTTGATGCGCATAACGAGGCCGGTATGAAGTACATGATAGTGCCTTCCGCACCGTTAGGCGGCGAAGACGCAACCCTTGACAATATTAAGCGTTATAGCGATTATTTTAATAAAATCGCTTTGATTTCGGCCGGGGCAAGCATCCAATTCGGCTATCATAACCATGCCTTTGAGTTTGAAAACAAGGTCGACGGCGTTCCTGTTTATGATCTTATGCTTGAAAATACAAGTCCCGACCATGTGTTGTTCCAGCTTGATGTTTACTGGATTAAGAGAGGCGGATATGATCCGGTTGATTACATGAAGAAATATGCTAAACGCATCAAAGTGTTGCATATTAAGGATGAAACGGCTATCGGCGCTCAGAATACGGTTGATTATAAGGCTGTTTTCGACCAGGCTTATGTTAACGGAATAAAAGACTGGTACGTGGAAGTAGAACGTTACGACACAACGCCGCAGGAAGACGTTCAGAAAAGCGCTGACTTTTTGTTAAATGCCGAATTTGTGAAATAATATACGTTTTACGGTAATTCTAAGTAAAGAACGGTGGATGTTTTGTGTGACATCCGCCGTTTTTTTTGGATAATATGTTTTATAACATATAAAAAAAAGTTCTATGTCGTGATTTTACGCTTACATTTGCACTCGATTTAATCGGTTAAGTAGGCATTTAATTAGGAATAAGATAAAATGAATATATCTTTGAAAGACATTGCAGATCAGCTACATTTGTCGAAGACGACTGTTTCGTGGGTA
>JAISYY010000162.1 GCA_031269635.1 Tannerella sp.
AACCTTAAATTGTTGGCCGTTAATTTCTACAATTGCGTACATCTGTTTTTTATTATTCACAGGTTATATCCCGAAGGTGAGCATCACTCCGATACTGCTTTTTTACCCTCTAAGGAAAATCAGGGCGCAAAAATAGCGTTTTTTTTAATTGCATGCAAATATTGGCCGGTTATTTTTTTGTGCCCGGTTATTATTTCTATATTTGCATTTGTTTTTAGTTTAAAAAAACGGATTATTAATAACCAAAATCATGTATTTATGGACGTAATAAAGAAGGCGGTTTTATTTGCGGCGCTTTTATCCATCGTCAACTCCTGCGATAACGCCGGAAACAAATCAAAGGAAAGAGCGTTGCCGGGAAGTGAAAATTATACGAAGTATGTAGATCCGTATATAGGAACGGGCGATCACGGGCACGTGTTCCTGGGGGCGAATGTGCCGTTTGGATTCGTGCAACTGGGGCCTGTCAATATAAGTCAGGGATGGGACTGGTGTTCGGGGTATCATATTTCCGATTCCACGATTATGGGTTTTTCTCATACGCATCTTAGCGGAACGGGGATAGGCGATCTTGGCGATATTTCTTTTATGCCTGTTACGGGAGATGTAAATCCGGAACGCGGCAATCCGGGCGATCCGCAATCGGGGATGTATTCCCTTTTTGATCGTTCGACGGAAAAAGCGCGCCCCGGATATTATGCCGTTCATCTGGACCGTTATGACGTCGATGTGGAACTGACGGCTACGGAACGTACCGGTTTTCATAAATATACGTTTCCCAAGTCGTCCGACGCCCGGATTGTCATTGATTTGGCGCATGGAATAGGGTGGGACGCGCCTGTCGACGGCGAACTGATACAGGAAAACGATACGGTCATATCGGGTTACCGCCATTCGAACGGATGGGCGAACGATCAGAAAATCTATTTTACGGCTGTTTTTTCTCATCCCGTAAAATCGTTCAGGCAGGAAGTGAAAGCGTATGGCGACGCCGGAAGAAAGCGGGTTTCCGGCCAACTGTTTTTTGATACGGGCGAAAACGAAACGATTTATGTCAAAGTTGCACTTTCGCCGGTCGGCATAGATAATGCGAAGAAAAATATGGCGGCGGAGCTTGGCGGATGGGATTTCGAACAGACGGTTGCCGATGCTGACGCAGCATGGAATAAGGAACTTGGCAAGATTGACTTTCAAACCGGCGATGACAGGACAACGCGGATCTTTTACACTGCGCTGTATCATACGATGATAGCTCCTTCGGTGTTCTGTGATGTAAACAGGGATTATTTCGGGACGGACAAGCAGGTGCACCGCAATGCGGCGTTTACGAACTATACGACATTCTCGCTGTGGGATACTTACCGCGCGGCTCATCCGTTGATGACGATGATTCATCCCGAAAAAATGCCGGATATTATCAATACGATGCTGGCTATTTATAAGGAACAGGGTAAATTGCCGGTATGGCATCTTATGGCGAATGAAACGAATTGCATGGTGGGTAATCCGGGCGTTTGCGTTGTCGCGGATGCTATCCTTAAAGATGTTAAAGGGTTTGATCGAAATTATGCTTATGAGGCGTTGAAAAATTCGGTTCTGCTTGATGAACGGGGTCAGAAATGGATGCGGGAGTATGGTTATATACCTTTTGATAAGGAAAATGAATCGGTTGCAAAAACAATGGAATATGCAATTGCCGACTGGAGTGTGGCGCAGGTTGCGAAAGTAATGGGCAAGGAGGATGATTATCAATATTTCAAACAACTGAGTGAAGGTTATAAGCATTATTTTGATCCGGAACTGCGGTTCATGCGCGGGAAAGATTCCGGGGGGAAGTTCCGCGAACCGTTTGATCCGTTTCATTCGGTACACGGAGAACATGATTATACGGAAGGAACGGCATGGCAGTACACGTGGCTTGTTCCGCACGATGTGGAAGGGCTTGCCGGATTGTTCGGGAGTAAAGACGCTTTTTTGAAAAAACTTGATTCGCTGTTTATTGTAAGCGGCGATATGGGAACCGAGGCTTCGCCCGATATCAGCGGGTTGATAGGGCAGTATGCGCATGGGAACGAGCCGAGCCATCATATTTTATATCTTTATGCGGTTGTGGGCGAACCGGACAGGACGGCGGAAAGAGTACGCGAAGTGCTTGAAACGATGTATACGGATCAACCGGCCGGACTGTGTGGTAACGAAGACGTAGGCCAGATGTCGGCGTGGTATATTCTTTCCGCTTTGGGATTTTACCAGGTTGAACCTGCCGGTGGGCGTTATTATTTCGGAAGTCCCGTTATGGATGAGGCTTTAATAAATGTAGGGAATGGTAAAACGTTCACCATTACAGCCAAAAATAACAGCACGGAGAATAAGTATATAAAATCCGTTACCCTCAACGGAACGCCTTATCATAAACCGTACGTTGACTTTAAAGATATAATGGCGGGCGGGACGCTGGAATTTGAAATGAGTAATACAAAATAACTTTTTGTATATCCTGAATTTCAACTATTTATAATGAATATGCGGCGATATTCGGGGTGAAATCCGAATGGCGCCGTATGTTTTTATGCAGGATAAGGAACCATATTCGGAGTGGAGTTCCGGTATCTCCGGATGTATTTATTTGGATTTACGGCTGATATCCCGGATGACTAACCCGGCAAGCGTAAATCCGAAAATGGCGGTTATGTGAACCATTGTTCCGTTAATCCGGGCTTTTCGTTTGTCCCAGATAGATTGTCCGCTGTCG
>JAISYY010000233.1 GCA_031269635.1 Tannerella sp.
ATGGGATTATGGGCTACCCCTCTGGTCAATGTGGGAAAAGCCAGAGGAAAAGGTATTGATGCATCCATAGACTACAATCAAAGCATAAACAAATATTTTTGGATCAGCGGAAGAGGTAATTTCACATACGCAAGATCCGTTTATAAATATTACGAAGAGCCTGATTACAGCGACATACCGTGGAAATCAAAAATTGGGACGCCTATCAAACAAAACCACGGATACGTGGCGGAACGCCTTTTTATTGACGACGCGGATGTGCAAAACTCGCCCCGTCAGGATTTCGGAGAATATGGCCCGGGCGACATCAAATACAAAGATATCAACGGCGACGAAGTCATCAACGAAATCGACCAAGTCCCCATCGGTTATCCCACAACACCGGAAATCAACTGCGGTTTCGGCATGTCGGCCGGTTACAGGAATTTCGACATATCCTTCTTCCTTACCGGTTCCGCACGTTCGTCATTCTGGATCAATGCTTCGGCCATGTCGCCCTTCGTCCGGAGCAGTTCGGGCGGCAAAACCCTTGAAACAGGCCTGGCCAGATTCATAGCGGACGATTACTGGTCTGAGTTTTCGCAAAACCCGGATGCCGCCTGGCCGAGACTTTCGAACTATCTTATAAACAACAACCTGCAACAAAGTACTTATTTCATGCAAAACGGTTCATTCATGAGACTGAAAAGCGTGGAACTGGGACTTTCCGCACCCGCCAAGTGGCTCAACAGTACCCGTCTGGAAACCTGCCGCGTTTACCTGAGCGGCGTCAATCTTTTCAAGTGGAGCAAATTCAACCTGTGGGATGTTGAAATGGGAGGTAACGGACTGGGCTATCCCATACAGAGAATTATCAATGTCGGTATAAATATTGGTTTTTAAAATTATTGACTCATGTTACGCACCGGTTTTTGCTCAAGCCTCCTGTGGGACAATATGTTGGTAGAAAAAAGAAAAAATGGTATACACTTACAGACGTTTTGTCTGTCTTCTCATCCTGTATATGCTCGGTACGAGTATTCAGGCACAGAGCGATTCTTCCCACGTAACAGTTCTTATTAAATATAAAATGATATGATACGAAAAAAATTAAATGTTTTATTATCGGCGCTGTCATTCGGCGCTGCACTTTTCTCCTGTTCCGATTATCTGGACGTAGTGCCGGATAATATTCCCACCATCGGCCATGCTTTTAACAACCGATATGAAGCGGAGGGTTTCCTGTACGGATGTTTTGCCTATCTTCCGTCTTTTGCCGATCCCTCTTCCAATCCGGCCTTGATGGGCGGCGACGAAGTCTGGTACATTGACCCCGCCGAATTGGTCAGCCCCCGCCTCTGGTACATTGCAAGGGGTGAACAGGGTACCAACGCGCCTCTGGCGGATTATTGGGCAAGCAGACAGAATGGATACGACTTGCGGGGAGGTAATCCCGTTTTCACCGGACTGAGCGACTGCAATATCTTCCTGGAAAACATCTATCAGCCGTTTGACCTGGAAGATTACGAAAGAAACAGGTGGATTGCCGAAGTAACCTTTTTGAAAGCCTGGCTGCATTTTTCCCTTTTCCGAATGTACGGTCCCATCCCGCTCATCAGGGAAAACCTGCCCGTAAGCGCTCCTGCCGAAGAAGTGCAGCGTTACCGCGAACCGGTGGACAGCGTGGTAAATTATATCGTACAGTTGCTTGACGCTTCCATCGAAAACCTGCCCCTGGAAATAGAAGACATAACCAACGATATGGGAAGACCGACCAAAGCCATTGCGCTGGCAGTGAAAGCCCAGGTCTTGACCTTGGCGGCAAGTCCCTTGTTTAACGGCAATCCGGATTACATTTCGGTAATGGATAACAGGGGAAGATATCTTTTCCCCCGGGAATATGTGCCGGAAAAATGGCAGCGGGCTGCCACAGCCCTGAAAGAGGCCATTGATGTGGCACATGAAGCCGGACACAAACTGTTTGACTTCCGAACTACCGGTTTCACAACAAACCTGAGCGATCAGACCATTCTGGCAATGCAGGTAAGAGGCGCCGTTACGGAGCGTTGGAACAGGGAAATCATCTGGGGAGAATCGAAAATCAGTCCCGATGCCCTGCAGCGAGTCTGTTTCCCTGCATTTTATTTCATTCACAATTCGGGAGGTATCGGCAAAAGCTATGCTCCCACCCTGAGCGTGGTGAGGCAGTTCTATACGAAAAACGGCGTCCCCATAGAAGAAGACAGAGACTGGACGAACATCGATCCGATGGGACTGCGTACAGCCGATGCTGCGCACAAGTATTACATACACGAAGGTTATCAGACAATCAACCTTCACTTCGACAGGGAAGCGCGATTTTACGGCGCCATCACCTTTGACGGAGGAACTTATTACGGAAACAGCAGGACAAGCGCCGATAATAACATGTGGTATCTCCAGATGAAAAACGGAAATGTATGCGGCGGACTTACTCCGCTTCAACGCTACTCCAGTACGGGGTATCTGTGTAAAAAACCGGTACATTACCTCACGTCGGTTCCGGACAATACCAATGCTATTTCCGTTTATCGCTACGCTTTCCCCGTCATCCGGCTTGCCGATCTGTACCTGATGTATGCCGAGACGCTGAATGAAACGAAAACAGCGCCAGATGACGAAGTATATACCTGGATTGACCTGGTGCGGGCGCGTACGGGACTGGAAAACGTCGTCGACAGCTGGCTGAAATATGCGTTAAATTCCGACAAGCCTTTATCAAAAGAAGGAATGCGCGACATCATTCGCCGTGAACGGCTGAACGAACTGGCTTTTGAAGGCGCGCGCTTTTGGGATCTGCGGCGGTGGAAACTTTCCGAAGAATATATGAACAGACCTGTTCAGGGATTAAACATCAGGGGAGAAACGGCGGCAGATTTCTATCAGGTAACGGACATCTATCCGCTCAAATTTACAGTGAAAGACTATTTGTGGCCGATACGCCAGGCTGTATTGCTTAAAAACAAAAACCTGGTTCAGAATCCGGGATGGTAAAATATTATTTATTTAAAAACAGTTTTCTATGAAACAATTTATAAGTAACAGAAACCTCGGGCTGCTATCATCCACATTCATGCTTGGAGGATGCACGGCAGTACAGTCTCCGCCTGAAAATGTTCGGCAACCGAATATCATATTCGTGGTGTCGGACGACCATAGCGCTCCGTTTTTGGGCTGTTATGGCGACCCGAATGTGAAGACGCCGAACATTGACCGTCTGGCTAAAGAAGGTATTTTGTTTCGGAACGCCTATACGACAGCTCCGCAAAGCGTACCCTCACGGGCATCACTGATGACCGGCCGCTCGGTCGTAGACGTGCGGATGACCCGTTTTTCAGCTCCATTGCCGGCAGATATTGTCAGCTATCCCGAATTGTTGCGGACGGCAGGATATTATACCGGGATTTGCGGACGGACGTTCCATCTCGACGGCTCTCGTGTTCCCCCGGAAACAGAAGCCGTTTTTCAGGAATATGGCTTGCGAACGTTTGAAAAAAGGGTTGATTATCTTCGGCAGGGACAGAGCCGGGAGGCGCTGGGACAATTCATCGAATTTATTGAACAGGCGCCTGAAAACAAACCGTTCTTCATCCAGATCGGATATAACGAACCGCACCGAATTTTTGATGCATTGGATTTTGAACCGGCTCCATCTTCGCTTGAGTTGCCGGCAAGCTGGCCGGATATTCCTGAACTGCGGAAAGACTTTGCCGGTTATTACGGCGAAATACAACGATTGGACATCTATATCGGCCAACTTTTGGACGAACTGGATAAACGGGGATTGACCGGGAATACGCTGGTCGTTTTCATCGGCGACAATGGCGGCGCCCTGTTGCGTGGCAAGGGAACGCTGAACGAACTGGGCCTTCATGTGCCGCTGTTAGCCCGCTGGCCGGGAAAAATCAATCCGGGAAGCGTTTCCGATGCGCTGATTTCGGGAGAAGATATCGCTCCGACATTTCTGGAAATAGCCGGAAGTGATATCCCCTCCGAAATAACGGGCAAGAGTTTTGTGCCGGCGTTTACGGACAGTTCATTTAGTGCACACACGTACATCTTTGCGGAAAGAGGTGCACATGGGCACGGATTGCCGAACAGCAGCGCCGCGTTTGATTTGGGACGAACCGTTTTCTCAAAAGAATACAAGTTGATATACAATGCACTGTGGCAACTCCCGTATTGGCCTGTAGATTTCGCGAATCAACCTTTCTGGCTGAAACTGCAGAAACAAAACGAAAACGGAACGCTGGACACCCGGTACCAGCGATTATTCTTTTCGAAACACCGTCCGATATTCGAGTTTTACGACCGTATAAACGACCCTTACGAACTGAATAACCTGGCAAGTAATCCGGCTTATGCGGAACAGGAGCATGCCTTAAAGG
>JAISYY010000328.1 GCA_031269635.1 Tannerella sp.
ATACAGACCAAAGTATCAATTTTTAATAAGTTTGGTCTGCAAAGATACTGCTTTTTTTGATTGACAAAAAATGAAACGCAAAAAACAACTGTAAGCTGAAGCATACGGTTAATAAAGTGCTGTCCCTGCGGGACTTTTCGCTGATGTGATTGCACGTCCGTAAGCTAAAGCATACGGTTAATAAAGTATCGTCCCTGCGGGACTTAGGGGAATCCCGAAATCCTACTCATCTTTTAATCTTATGGAACCTAATCAAAAAGGCAATAGCACCTCAAAAAAAGATTTAGCCGCAATGAAAAAAAGTTTTTTTACGAGGAAAAAGAAAAACAGGTCAGGGAGCACAGAAGAACAGCAACACATCCTGGGGAAACCGCTTTATGATAGCATGGAATGGTTGGACAGGCATTTGCCTTTTCATTTTTAGGGATGCCCCATCAACCATGCCGAACGAAAAGAAGATGCCGGCGATGCTCCTGATACGGAACGCCTCCGGCACTCTTCATTCTTCACTATTCACTATTCACTATTCGCCCCGGCAGACGGCAACCATTACTGTTGAGTTCTGTACTATCATGAAGTTGCAGCACAAGAAAAACAACAGAATATTATATATTCTTTTCGTTTTTTATACAACTAAAATTTCTTTACTTTCGTCGAACAGTCGCTCAGATCAAAATCAAAAATAAGTACATTATTTCTGCGTGATGAAGATACGGCTATTCCCTTCCTGTTTGATAACATGCAAAAACCTTCCAGTTCGTCCTGATTTTCAAAATCAATTATTCGGATGGCCGACGCCTTATGGGTATTCAATGACTTTTCCAAATCGAGCAGTGTCAGGCGCCATTTCCTGCCTTCTTCCCGGTTTTGTACCAATACCAATATATTTTGGTTTGCTATCCAATGTAGATTTTGCACCCAAGGTGTACAGGGAAACTTGTCGTACAATACGCCGCTTTCACTTGTTTTTGATGCCTTTCGCAGGAGATCATAACGATACAATCGTATCTCGTTGCCATTATTTCCGTAGTCGGATGTCGCGACAAAACGCTCGCCTTTATACTCGATGTATTCGGGACGGGTTCCCTGTATGGCTAAATCATCAGCAATCGTGTGTATAAGGCTTTGATCAAGCGTCCGTGTTTCAAGCAATTTATTCCAGTTTACATGATAAATAGTTGCAATCCATTTTTGAGGATTCTCAACATCTCGTACGGAATTTCCAATAAAAGCTTCTCCCTTGTGATAAGCCATGCCGGTAGGGTGATTGATGACATCCTTTCCATCAATGGTAAACCGACATTCTTTATGCATGTAAATCAATGTACTGTCTCTGTATTCGTATTCTCTGACAATGCCGGTTTCCCTGTCTCCATATAAATAGATGCGTCCGTTTATTTTGCTTGCTCCTTGACATGCGCCGAGGGAATCTACCGAGATCAACGAGCCGGAAGTATTGAGCAAAGTATCCTGGCAATACGCCGATATTGCCAGGATGTTTGCAGAAAAAAACAAAATAATATATTTCATATTTCCCGGTATAAGACGATTACGGATCAAGCGGATCGCGTTCGGGATTTATTTGTAAAGCTGTTGTTTGCGGATAAAATTCCAGAAACTGTTCGCTCAGTCTTTTCCCCAGTTCATAGGGTTTTATTCCCATTTCATTCAGGGAGCGTTCCGCAAAAGCGGGAGCAGATACCGAAGATATATGGCGTTCCGAAGATGAAATCAGGGCGCATTTATCCATCGGGATACCCTGTCTGAACATGATGCGCACGGTATTCCTTACGTTGGTGGTCGTATGGCGTGCGTGTGGCTCCATAATAATTGCATGTTCGGGAATCCCACATTCCTCCATCAGGTATTTCTTCATGAAAAAGGCCTCGCTGTTAAGCGTTTTATACGGATGAACCCGCCCTCCGGAAACGACAATGAACGGCGACGCTCCCTGCTGATATTTCAATGCAACCATTTTCAGGCGCGGCTTGATCTCCCTGTTCAAGGTGAAAACATAATCCGTCGGGCCGGCGCCAAGCATCAGGATGATCGAATAGGGATACCTGTCCCAGTCTACCGTATGGATATGCTCATAGGCTTTTTTATTTACGGTTTCAGACACCGGCTCGAAATCAACCGCTTCATTTCTCTCGTTTACATTCAAAAACAGCAATGCGGCCTGCAGGGGAGCTGCGTAAAACAGGTCGCTGTCTTTCAGCAATTCCAGCAAGAACCTCCGGCTCTCCATCAGCATATTCCAGTGCCCGGGACTGTCACGCACAAAACTGATCGAATCAATAAGCGGATAGTATGGCTTTTGTCCTTCGCCATAAACGTCAATTACATGATTGATTCCCTGCGCATCCTGTTCCCAGGCTCTTACCAGTAAACCGGCCCCATCCCCATCCCGGTACCGGTAATAACATCCCGAGGGAATCAAATGGGATGCAACAAGTTTACCCAACGCATTGTCCGGACGGTATAATGCTTTCAGCCGGTTACCGACTGCCGTTATTTCGCTTTCGGTAAAACGCAGCGAATTTACTGTTTCCAAATGATTTTCCGCTGTCTGCAAATCGTTGTATTTCCTGAGCGCTACCGCCGAAAGATCCTTATCCTTCCGAAGCATTGTCTTTGCTTCATTGAAATATCCGAACAGCGAGATGAGGTAAAAATTTTTGGATTCAATTTTCTGGGGGCAGATAATTTTATAGCCCGCATCGGCTTGCGCCGACACTGTTTTTGAAGCCGGCAGGAACAGACACGTGAGGATTGCGCACCGTAACAGATACGCAATCGCTGTCCGTTTGAATATTCGAACGGTTTTACTCATAACCTTCATTCTGATACATGCCTTCCGGATTCAGTTTCCATTCGTCGAAAGGAATGGGATAATAGAGGTCTTTCTTCCCAAAGTTCATCGGATTGGAAATGCCGAAGTCCGTCCTCGTCTTGTTGTGGAAAAACGTTTCCAGCTCCGAAATGCTAAAGCAGCGTAACAAATCGTACCAGCGGTGGTTTTCAAAGGCCAGCTCTACCCGCCTTTCGTGTAATATGGCCAGTTTCAAGGTGGGATACTTCGATTTATATTCCGCATCATTCTGCATATCCTGATAGCCGGGCAGATGGGCGCGTTCGCGAACCTGATTGAGCAGGCCGATAGCCGCCGTTTCTTCTCCGAGATGCGCATGGGTTTCCGCCAGCAACAGCATGACATCGGCGTAGCGCATCAGTATCCAGTCGTTACCGCCATATCCCAGCGTGCCGGCGCCGGTGCTGGCATCTCTGAATTTGGCAATATAATAACTGTTTGAATAATCGGAATACTGAACAGACCATTCCTTGCGGATGTCGTCCACTTCGTATTCCTTTATCAGGTCGGACGGAAGAAAGACCGACCCGCTCGAGGCATACTGGGAAAGAAGCCTTGAGTCGCGAGGCTGGTTTCCGCGCGCTTTACTCGAAAAGTAATCCTTGTCGCCGCGTATATACACAATCTGGAAAATCAGCTCCGGGCAAACGCCTTTCTTATCTACGTCAAAGACGTCTTCGTACGGTATCTCCTTCAATTCGCCGAACGAACGCATGTTGTAGGCGTCGGTCAGGTATTTTTTCGCCTGTTCGAGATGGCTTTGGCGCCGGCCATCGTCCAGTGTGGTGGCCATTGTAAGATACACCTGCCCCAACAGGGCGTTGATGGCCGCTTTGCATGTACGGCCTTTCCCGGAAGCCGGCTGGAAGTCGGGAAGACTGCCGGCATCGAGCGATTCGACTAAGTCTTTGATTATTTGTTCATACACTTTTTCTTTTTTTTCGCGGAAGGTATGTTCCGACACCTCGTCCGGTAAAGTCAGATGAGCGGTACTCAACGGGACGTCTCCCCATTTCCTGACAACGTGAAAATAAACCAGCGCCCTGAGGAACCCGGCTTCGGCCCGGTATTGTTTATACAGGTTTTCGTCGGCGAATTTTACGTCGTCGATATAGGTAAGTACAAAATTGGCATTGGCAATGGCGGTGAACATCCTTGTCCAGTGCGTCTTCAGGAACGTATTGGTCGGCAGGAGGGAAAAATCGCCAAACTGGAAAGGTTCTCCCGCGCTCGACTGGTTGTCCTGCGTACTGATATTGTCCGACCGTTCTTCGGTGTAGGCTGTGCTGCCTTCGCCCAGGCAATAACCGTCGCGTATGGAACGGTATGTTCCGTTTATGGCCCGCAATACGTCATTTTCGTTCTGAAAATATCCCGAAGCAGTGATTTTGTTCGGATTGTCCTGATCCAGGAAATCGCTGCAGGAGGCGAAAAAGAATCCTGCGAATACGAATAATACAGAGATGATATTTTTGATTTTCATATAAAAACTTGATTTGAATGATTGAATTAAAATGATACTTGGAATCCTGCCTGAAATGCCCGCATCAAGGGATATTTGCCGTAATCGACGCCGGGTGTCAGGTTGCTTCCGTTGTTATAGTCCACTTCCGGATTGTAGCCTTTGTATTTGGTGATTGTAAAGGCGTTGTCGACGGCTAAATAGATCCTTAGCGCGGAAATATTGTCATGCGTAGCTTTGGCTATGCCGGGCAAGGCATAGCCAAACGTCAGGTTGGTACACCGGAGGAAAGAACCGTCCTGCAAATAGAACGACGACAGGCGTGTGCTGTTGCTCTGCGTACCCCCGCGCGAGGCGCGGTAGACCAGTCCGTTGCCGGGATTTTGTTCATTCCGGTAGCGTTGCATCACGTCTTTGTAGTTGTTGCCCGATCCTTCCATATTATATATATAGTAATCCTGACCGTCGAGCACCATATTACCTTCCGATCCATTGAAAGAAGCCGAAATATCGAACGCCCTGTAATTGCCGGTCAGACTGAACGCATAGATGAAGTCCGGGTGAGGAGAACCGATAATATCCTTGTCATCGTCGGTAACGACTCCGTCGCCATCCCTGTCGTAGAAATACAAGTCGCCGGGCATCAGTTTTGCCGTCTGGGCTACCGAGCGGGGCGGCCCCTTGATGGTGTATCCCTCGTCGAACGTCCGGGTCGAAGGATCGTAATGCAGGTCGTCTTCGGCCAGGTTAGCCATATCCGATTCCCTTACCATGCCGGCAACCTTAAAACCGTAGAACATTCCGATGGGATCGCCTTCACGGGTAATATGCGTCATGTATGAACGTTCCGCGCCATTGGTCAGAATCGTGCCTGCCTGACCCAAATCAAGTACTTTGTTACGGTTCACGCCGATATTCCCGCTTAATTTGAGCGTAAAGTCTTTGGTGTTGACCGCCCAGCCATCAACCTGAATATCCACGCCGCGATTACGGATCTTCGAGTCCGGCAGATTGGTAAGATAGCTGGTGCTGCCGGAGATAGCGGATATGGACTGATTAAAGAGCAGGTTGAATGTATGGCTGTTGTAATAGTTGGCAATCAGGGAAAGGTGTCCGTTGAGGAGTGTGAGGTCGAATCCGGCATTGAACTGCGAAGTAGATTCCCATCCCAGTCCCCGGTCTTTGAAACCTTCCGGATACATGGCCGTCAACACGCTGTTGCTGCCGTTCGGCACTCCGACGGGCGAACTCATTACCTGTGTATGATTATAGTTCCCGATGCTGTTGTTGCCGCTCAATCCCCAGCTGGCACGCAATTTAAGTGAAGACGACGTGCCCAAAAGCGTTTGATAGAAATCTTCTTCGGAAATCGTCCATCCCCCGGATGCCGAAGGGAAATAGCCCCAGCGGTTCAGTGGCCCGAAAAGCGACGAGCCGTCGCCGCGGAATGAAGCCGACAGGAAATAACGGTTCCGGAAGTTGTAATGCAACTGGGCGAAAGCGGAAGCCATTGTCCAGACGGACTTGCGGGTGTTGCTCGTAATGGTTACGTCGCTCGCATTAGCTCCGTGGCCGGTGATTTCGATAATGTGATCATCCTGATAGCCTGTTCCCTGTGCTTCCAGTACGTCCAATCTGTTCTCCTGGGCGGAAACGCCGGCAAGGCTTTGTATCGTGTGTTCGCCGAACTGCCTGTTGTAGTTTAACGTAAACTCGCCCAGATAATCCAGCTCGCCATACGTTCGCGCTACCGAATTGGCGGCAGCCTGCGCCTGGACGGAATAGGGAGGATTCACGCCGCTTGTCAGGCTTGTCGGACGGTAGAAGTCATACTTCTCGTTGTAGGCGTACATCCCCAGATTCGCCCGGGCGGTAAGGTTGTCGAACAGTTCATACGTTCCGAATACATTGTAAGTACTGCGCGTCCCGGAACGGCGGATAATCGTTTCGGTAGCCATCGCCACAGGATTGTCGATATTGTTTTGGAAAGAATACTCACTGGAATAAGAAGACATTTCGTATTTCGAAAGCGATCCGTCCTCGTTGTAGCATTTGAAAATGGGGAGGTATACCAGCGCCGCCAGTATGGGTCCCTGGTGGAAACGTCCTTCCTGTACTTCCCGGTTGTTGTTGGCCGTCAAGGCAAAATTCGCGCCGGCTTTGAAGCGATTGCTTACATCCACGTCGATATTGCTGCGAAGATTGAGACGGTCCTGCTTCGTGGACTTGATAATGCCTTCCATATCCTGCCAGGAACCGCTGATATTGTAGCGTATGGCTTCCCGACCGCCTGCGATGTTCAGATGGACACGGTCGCCCTGCGCCGTTTGATAGAGTTCATCCTGCCAGTCGGTGTCGTACGGCATTGTCTTCACGGTTTGCGTTGCAAAGTCGTACATCCAGTCGGGGATATTAGCCGTACTGCTGTTGCTTCCAATCTTTTGTGTACGCTGGGCGTTGGTATCGCCCTTATAGGAGTCGTCCCACGTCTTGCCGGCATTGACGAGCAGGTCGCGGTAGGCATTGTTATGCCCGTCCACAAACAGTTCGGCAAACTCCTGCGCATTGAGCAAGGCTACTTTCCGGCTCAGCCGACCGACCGTATGCTGGTAATTGACATCTACTTTGGCTTTTTGTTGCTTTCCCCGCCTGGTAGTTATCATGACCACGCCTCCGGATGCGCGTGAACCGTAAATGGCTGCCGATGCTGCATCTTTCAGGATTTCTATCGATTCGATATCTTCCGGACTAAGGAAAATATCGGCATTCGACGGATAGCCGTCTATCACGTAGAGGGGGTCGGACGAGGCATTGACCGAAACGGTGCCCCTTACGCGGATTTTCGTGCTGTTGTAGGGCGCTCCGCTCACCTGCGAGATTTGTACGCCGGCTACTTTTCCAACCAGGGCCTGTCCCACCGAAGGCGCCGTCAGGTTCAGTTCCCGGTTTTTCACGCTCGATACCGCCCCGGTAAGGTGCGACTTGCGAATCGTTTGATACCCTACCACTACAACCTCTTCAAGCGCTTGCCGGTCTTCGTCCAAAACGATATTCAATATCCGCTCACTGCCGACGGCAACCGTCTTTGTCACGTAGCCGATGTACGAAATTTGCAGCGTACTGCCCGGATTCGCCTGAATGTTAAACTTGCCGTCGGTGTCGGTCACCGTCCCGGCCGCAATTCCTCTTACGGCAATGCTTACGCCGATTAACGGTTCGCCATTGGCGTCCGTTACTGTTCCGGATATACCTGCCGGTTGCTGTTGCACCGACTGTCTCCCGTGAACGCCTGTACCGTTCGCCGCGGCGATATTCGCCACATTTACCAAACCGAACAGCAGGCAAACTGTCAGGAAATGTTGCATCTTGTTTTTTACTTTCATCATAAAGTTCTCTTTTTTGATTATTATACTATTAAAATTAATGAGTTCGAATACAATAAAAATACTGAATTTTCGGGGGCAAAAGTAGACAGGGGATATTACAAAATAGTTGCAGATATAAAAAGGTTTTGTTTAATTTTTCTCGAAACACGTTCCTGCTGCGAGGCGCAGTGACCACCACCCACAGGAATAAACGCTAATAATAATATGAGGAATAGTTTTCAGGAGGAATTGAAATCCGGGTTACAGGTATTTCTCGATGAGCAAACAGGCCTGGGATAAATCGGGAATGATCTTTTGCGTAACAGAGATTTATCAGTTACGTAGCAGATATTTGTCATTTACGTAATTTTTCCGTCACATTGTTGATTTATCTTTGCCGTGTCAAAAAAAGAATCAATATTTATGGAAAAAGTAAGAGTCGTTTTTTTTGCGGATATACTGATAAGTGACTTCGACGGCGCGTCGAGAACCATGTTTCAGCTGATCGGGAGGATACCCGACGAGCAGTTTGAGTTCCTGTTTGTCTGCGGTTTGGGACCGGAGCATATCAACGGGTTCAAGTGCATCCATATCAACACACTGGGTATTCCCGGCAATAAAAGTTACAGGATTGCAACACCCCTGTTGCAAAAGGCAGAACTGGACAAGACGCTGCAAGCGTTTTCGCCCAATGTGATTCATATTTCCACCCCCTCCCTGCTCGGCAATTATGCATTGAAGGCAGCCAGGCGTCTGGGCGTGCCGGTGATTTCGATTTATCATACGCATTTTATCAGTTATGTAGATTACTATGTGAAGAATTTCCCGTTTCTGATTGACTTCGCAAAGCAGCGGGTCAGGGATCTATTACGGTCGTTCTATAACCAGTGCGACACGGTCTATGTGCCGTCGAACAGCATCATGCGGGAACTGGCGGCCGAAGGAGTCAGACCCGACGTGATGAAACTGTGGGAGCGGGGAATCGACCGGAGCCTTTTTTCTCCGGCCAAACGCAATCCGGCGCTGATGCAATCGCTTACGGGCAACGACCGTCCCTGTATCCTGTTCGCAAGCAGGCTTGTGTGGGAAAAGAACCTGCAAACCCTGATCAGACTCTATGACCTGGCAACGCAACGACACCTGAAATATAATTTTGTGGTTGCCGGCGAAGGCGTAGCCCGCGAAGCCGTCGAAAAGCAAATGCCCGGAGCCGTATTCCTCGGACATGTCGGGCACGAGCAACTGGCGGAAATTTATGCCTCGTCGAGCGTTTTCCTTTTCCCCTCCGTGACGGAAACTTTCGGCAACGTGGTACTGGAAGCCATGGCTTCGGGACTGCCCTGCGTGATAGCCGACAGCGGAGGCAGCGGGGATTTCATCGAGGACGGCGTCAACGGCTTCAAATGCAGTCCGTACGATGCAGCCGGTTTCCTGAACCGGATAATCGAAATCATCGAACACCCCGAACTGTCCCGGCAATTTTCGGAGAAGGGACAGGAAAACAGCAAAAGATATATCTGGGAACACCTGGCGTTTGAGTATTTTGAAGATTTGAAATATTTATCTTTCAATCTGCTTGTGGTTTGAAAGATGAAGAAATGTCTGCAAATATTACTCATTGCCGCCATACTCGTCTGTTTCTTTATTTTCCTGAAAGCGACGGATGTCGAAGCGTCTTTCCGTTTAATAAGGCAGCTGGGATTTTACGCGGCGTTCATACCCGCCATCACGTGCCTTGCCGGTCTTGCTGGGGCATCGGGCTGGAAATGCTGTATCGGTTCCGGTGCGAAGCCGTCCCTGACGCGACTGTTCATGATCCGGCAAACGGGAAATACGGTTACACTGTTCAATCCTTCCGGTGCCATAGCCGGGGAACTGTTCAATGCCCGGATGCTGATCCGGGAAGGCGTGGAGGCGCAGGACGCCTACAAATCCGTTTTACTGATGCACGCCCTGATGATACTAAGCCAGTTTTTACTGTTTGTTATCGTACTGGTGCTGTTCTTGTTTTTTCATTCCGATGAACTGTCGCCGGGAATGACGTTTGCCGTCCATGGCTGCTTCCTTACGTTGCTGTTTGCCGTTTCGGGTTTGGTCTTCCTGCTGTTGCGGAAAGGGAAGGAAACGAAAACCGGAGTGAAAAAGAGAAAACAGCATAAAATCATATCCCGAGTCGAGGAGATACGCCGTTTGCTGGCCGCGTATGTCCGCATACATCCCGGGAAGACAGCCGCCGCATTCATCCTGTTCTCCGCACACTGGATTTTGGGGTCGCTGGAACTGTTTTTCATCCTGCATTTCCTGCATAATCCGGTCGGCGTGTGGGACAGCCTGTTCCTGGATACGCTGATAATTGTACTGAAATCGACCGCCGCCTTCATTCCCGGACAACTGGGCATCGAAGAACTGATAAACAGGTTCGTTTTGCATCTGCCCGGAATCTCTTCTCCCGGCCTCTGGTTGCCGGTCTCCATTCTCCGGCGGGCGCGGCAACTGTTCTGGGGTGCGATGGCGCTACTTTTTTACGTCTGGCTGAAAGGCCGGAAAAAGTCAATCAAAAGGTATGGAAATATTGTTCGTCAGTCATAAATTCCCGCCTTCGACCGGAGGAATGGAAAAACACTGTTACGAACTGGTGACAGG
>JAISYY010000332.1 GCA_031269635.1 Tannerella sp.
CTGATTTATTGATGCTTATAAATTCTGCTTTGCGTGAAATCGGCGAAGGTAAAGTTACGCAGGAACAAAAAAACATTATCAAAGAAAAAATGCAGTTTGTTTCGCAAAAAGAACTCGAAAACGACTTGAATTTGATGCCAATTTGGGTGCGTGATATTATTCTATCGCTTAAAAATCAATGAAATGAATATATCAATTTTATCTGACAAAGAAAGAATAGAACTTTTTGGCAGAGTGCAGGAAAAAATCAACCTGCACACGAAATCCATCGAAAAAGATTGGTGGGTTACTGCCGTACTTCGTGCATTGTTTGCCTTGCCGTATTCCGAGCATTTATCTTTCAAAGGCGGAACGTCTTTGAGTAAGTGTTACAACCTGATAGAGCGGTTTTCGGAAGACATAGATATTGCCGTTTATCGTGATTTCCTTGGTTACGGCGGCAATTTATCCAAAACGCAGATTAACGACAAACTACGCCGTGCCGCTTGTTCGTTTGTGCGCGAAAAATTGCAGTTTGATGTGGCAACGCAACTTGAAAATCAAGGTATAAAATCCGATTTATTTTCCGTACAAGTCAATATTACGTCTGTTACCACCACTGACCCCGAAATAATAGAAGTGCATTATAAATCGCATTACAACGAATGGAGTTACCTCAAACCGATTGTAAAAATTGAAGTCAGCGGGCGTTCAATGAACGAGCCGTTGCGGAAAGTGGCGTTGCAATCGCTTATAGACAAAGAGTTTCCCGATACCTCATTTGCCGACAAGCCGTTTGAAGTAAATGCCGTTGTGCCGGAACGCACGTTTTTAGAGAAAATCTGTTTGCTGCACGAGGAATTTGCAAAACCACAGGAATTTATGCGTACCGAGCGAATGAGCCGTCATTTGTATGATTTAGTAAAATTAGACGAAGCAGGCATTTCAGAAACTGCACTGAAAAACAAAGAATTATACAATTCAATCGTAGAACACCGACGCCTTTTCGTAGGCTTAAAAGGCTTTGATTATGATACTCTTGCGCCGAAAACAATAAAAATTGTTCCGCCCGATTTTATCATTTCCGAGTGGCAACAAAATTACGAAACAATGCGCGAAACAATGATTTACGGCGAATCGTTGCCATTCAATAAGTTGATGGAAAAAATAAAAAAGTTGAATAAGAAAATAAATAAGCCATATTTCTATTAAATTTTCTGCAAATAGAGTGATTTTGCCGCATATAAGAAATTTTTGACGAATAAATGAATCAAATTTGGCTGTTCGGAAAAAGTTTTATACCTTTGCCCAAGAGTTATTTGAAACACTGCAAAGCATAGCAAACAAGCGCACTTCGCTCGTTTCTATAAAATTACCCATTTCAGTTTGGTTTTTTCGTAAAATTCTGAGAGAGAGGGGGGATTTCGGAAATTTTAACTACCTTTGCATGAATAAATATTAAAATATATGGTTCAACTTGCTGATATTATTAAGAAAAATATCGAATCACTGACCTGCTGTGATCAGATAGAATACAGGCATATCCCGCGCAGGGAGGGAGAGGCTCTCCCTAATATGACGAGGTTGAAAGAAATCATCGCCATCCTGAAAGATATTTTCTTTCCCGGTTTTTTCAGTGAATCGGTAACGAATACAAGTATGCATCGCTATCTCGGTATACAGATGGAGAATCTCCATTCGCTTTTGACGGAACAGATCCGGAACGGGCTGCATTTTTTTGCCGACCAGGCGCCGGATGTGCTGGATGCGGGAGACGCCGGAACGCTCTCGCTGTCATTCCTTGATAAAATTCCCGAAATTAAACGTCTGCTTTGCACGGATGTACAGGCGATGTTTGATAACGATCCGGCGGCAAAGAGTACGGGCGAAGTGATCATTTGTTACCCAAGTATCCAGGCGATGATCCATTACCGCGTCGCGCACGAACTGCTCCTCCTGGGTATCCCCGTCCTGCCGCGCATCATAACGGAAATCGCTCACTCGGCAACCGGCATTGACATACATCCCGGAGCCGGGATTGGCGAATATTTCAGCATAGACCACGGGACAGGCGTAGTGATAGGGGAGACGGTGATAATCGGCAACCATGTAAGCCTTTACAAAGGAGTAACGCTTGGAGCCAAAAATTTTGTGCTGGACGAATCCGGCAATCCGGTGAACCTCCCGCGTCACCCGATTATTGAGGATAATGTCGTTATTTATTCCAATGCGACCGTCCTGGGACGTATCACGATCGGGCATGATTCCGTTATAGGAGGAAATGTCTGGCTGACAAACAGCGTCCCGCCACATTCCCGCGTAATACAGCAGAAAGCGGCGTCTAATGAAATTAAAACGGAAGGCGGCGGTTGAGACGGCATGACCTTGCGCCGTGCACCCGGTAAAAAAAGGGACGAAGCTTGCGGCTCCGTCCCTTTCCCTGTTAAAATGAAAGAATCCTTTCAATTTATCCGGTTCAGTTTTTCTTCGACAGAAATATCCAATGCCGGATTCCTTCGTACATCCTGCGAAGGATAAGGTACGTACATTTTAGCCTGGCTCCATTCGCCTTCGATTCCTCCGACCAGTTCCTGTACCCGGATCTCTTCACCCGTGTCCGGATCGGTAAAGACGTATTCCGGATTCGCTTTGCGCGTATTGAAATGGTCTTTAATGCGGTCCATCCGCTGCATGTCGTTCCCGCGTGGTGCGATGGCGCCCCAGTACCAGCCGGCGATCGTCAGATACACGTAAGACAATACGGACTGCGCTACGCCCTTGCTGGCCACCACGTTTACGCCGTTCATGGATTTAGGCACGGTCGTGTAGTTGGCGGGCAGTTTCTGTTCGGCTGCCTTCAGGTCGCTTACAATCAGGTCGAATATCTCGGCCACCGACACCAGCGGAAGGGTATAGTCCATATCGGCCGTCAGCACCTTGGGCAGCGGCCCGTATACGCGAACCAGATAGAAGTATGCCCATGCCTGCCGGAAGTGAGCCTGTCCGAGCGCATAGTCAAGTTCTTCCTGCGTATAGCCGCATAACGAAGACATGGCCGGTATGCCAATAAAAAAAGAGACGGAACTCCCTGTTCCGCCTCTTTCTCCTTTGTGACACGCCAATTTGTCAGAACGTGGCGATGTCTTTACTTTTAATCTCCTCTTCCGTCAGCGCACGGTCGAAGACAGCCAACTTAGCAACGATCAGGGGGAAACCCTGGCCGTCCTCGCCATCCTCGTCGGCAAACAGCAGTACGCCGTCCAGATTCCAGGCGCGTTCGCTGTCCACGTCTCCG
>JAISYY010000004.1 GCA_031269635.1 Tannerella sp.
AAAGAAATAAACAGCGGTGAAATTAATCATATCTATTCCTTTACGTTGTATGTTTCAATAATACTTTCGGTTTTTTTTGCATTATTGTCATTTCCCATATCTTTTTTCTACCAAAATGAGAGAAATATTTTTTTTCAGCAGAGATCATTGTATCTATTTATAATTGTTTTTTTATCGTATAATAATCATATTTTGTTTATATGTTCAACAAAAACACTGCAAAGATATACTTTGTTTCAATAGGGTGTATCTCTTTTTTATATGTTTTATAACATAGATTTTAGATTATTTCTTTACTTGTTTCGGAATTCAGGGAGGGAAAGGTATACAAAGTTATCACCCGAAGTTCGTTTGGTTGGTGCAAATTTGAACAAATATATAGAGAAAGAACCCTATTGGGTGCTTCATGAACCGCGCCAGACGGGGAAAACGACCTTCCTGATCAGTTGGATACGCGAACAACGCCTCCGGCAAATATGTCGCCTGTTACGTGAGCGTGGAAGAAACGAAGGAATTGAAGATGGATCATGGATTTCCGGCTTCCCGTTTTATGACTTGTTCAAATATTCCGATAAACTGCCGGGCTTGTTCTTCGCGGGAAAATTTCTTTATCTCGTTTTTATCGGGATTCGTTTCACAGGGTTTACCTTCCTGCCAACGCAAGTAATGGTTTTTTATAAAATCGTATACTTCATCCGCATTATGGGCTGACAAACCGGCGCGTGTACGGTTGATGACGTCTTCAAGGCAGCCTTCGTCGCCACGAACGCATAAAACCGGTTTTTCGACAGCTAATGATTCAAAAAACTTCGTGGTCATGATGCCTTTGGGGCCTTCGGCGCCGGTTTTATTCGTGAGAAGCAGCAGAATGGCGCTTTCGTTCAGTTTTCGGGGGATTCCGGCGGCGGGCACGTATCCCGGATAGTCCATAAAAGCAGCGACGCCCGGATATGTGCGAACTTCCGCTTCTATAATCCGGCGCGATTTATCATCGACAAACCAGCGCAAACGAAACAGGCCGGGGGTAATAGTCTTTTCGCCGGCAAGCCTTTCTACGGCCTGGAAAAGCAGCCCGGGATCGCGCATGGCTACGCTGAACAAACGGCCTGTATAGGTGATAAAAAACTGATCGGCCGAGATGTTTGACGGGTAAAAAATATCCGGGTCAAAGCCATTATAAATCAGATGCGTATTTTCATTATATGCCTTGAGTACGGACACATGCCAGGGGGATACGGTCGTTACACAAGCCGCTTCGGACAGTATTTTATTCCTTACCGCAAGATTCCGCCTGCGGAAAACGGATGCAATAACATGCTGAAGGCCAAATATTCCGGGCAACTTATGCGTTATAAATTCGTTTCCCGCATACTGTTCGATTATATCCCGCAAATCAACCACAAGCGGCAATCCGGTCTTACGCGCCAGCCGCCTTGCGGCTGGCAGCGGGAACGTGCGGTAAGCGCTGCACAGGATTAGGCCGAAAGGATGTTGTTCCGACTTCTTCAACGCTTCGCGATACAAGCGCCGGTCTTTGTAGCCAAACAGTATATCACATAAAAAGGTCATCCCCCACTCTATTTTTCCCGCAAGTCCTTTTCGCCTGTAATAACGTATATACGACACTTCCACATCCTTTCCCAGAAACGAAAAAGTATTTTCATCGACATATTCTGCCACTACCACCGGATTCCAGCCGTTGCGCCGGAGATATTTACATAAATACCCCATACGCGGGCCAAACGCCGGAGGAAACATATCGCACAATATCAGAACGGATTTTTTACACACGGGAGATTACAATTATAGACCTACATTTGTAACAAAAATCAACATAAACCTGCCTCAAAAGATTTCATGATCGCATTTATTATTTTTTCCGCAGCATGTCCGTCGCCATATTCCTTTATTTCGGATCTTTCGGGATTCCCGGCAAGACATTCGACTATTTTTTCCGTGTTAAATCCGGCGATCCGGTTCCAGCCGGCATGGACGGTTTCGACCCATTCCGTCTCGTCACGTAGCGTTATGCAGGGTGTACGATGAAAATAAGCTTCCTTTTGCACACCTCCCGAATCGGTAAAAACCGTTTCGGCGTTTTTTTCTAGCATGATCATATCCGGGTAGCTGACCGGTTCAATCATCCGAAGCGCACTGTTGGACGCTATCGTTGCATCAAGATTATAATTGCCGATATATACTTTCGTACGCGGATGAAGCGGGAAAATGACCGGACAGTCCGGCGTGGCGATTTCCAGGAGCGCAAGGATTATCTGCGTCAGGCGTTCCGGGTTGTCGGTGTTTTCAGCACGGTGGATGGTACACAAGCGGAATTTTTTAGGCTGAATACCCAGTGAGGACAAAATTTTCGATTTTTTCTCCGCCATCTCTCCAAAAGCAAGGGCAGCGTCATACATGACGTCTCCCGTATAAAATATACCTTTTGTGACACCTTCTTTTGCCAGGTTCCCAATGGCCTGATAAGTAGGGCAGAAAAGAAGCGAGGCGACATGATCCGTAAGAATACGGTTCATTTCTTCCGGCATCTGCCTGTTAAAACTGCGCAAACCGGCCTCGACATGCATGACCGGTATGTGCAACTGCGAAGCGGCCAAAGCGCCGGCCAGTGTCGACGTCGTGTCGCCATATACGAGGACGCCGTCCGGCCGGTATTCAAGCAACGCCTTTTCTATCCCCGTCAGCATCTCCGCAAGCATTTTCGCATGGCTCGCGAAACCTCCGCAGTGCAATTGCCTGTCCGGCTTTTCTATACCCAGTTCGTCAAGGAAAACATCATTCATGTTTTTATCATAATGCTGCCCGGTATGGAGGATATATTCCCTGACCGTACGTTTTTTTTCAATCCGGTTATACGCTTTTATCGCCCGGCTTATCATGGCCGCTTTTATAAACTGCGGCCTTGCTCCTATAATTGTTACGATCTTCATGTTAAGAGAGTAAATAATTTATGATTGTCCTGTACAAATCGCGCAGGTAGCCGTATCCTTCGACTGCCGACGTATTGTGCCACAACAGTGTAAGTTCGCCGTTCGCATTACGCACATTCCGGATTAGCTTCTTGCAATATTCTTCAGCCTGGCCGCTCGCCAGATTCATATATTTCGCTTCGCTCAGCGTGCCGTCCATAACCGTTAGGGGATGAAGCATAAGGGCCGACAGCCTGCCTGTTACGGGGTTAATATACCGTACAGGCCGGGATGTTCCCAAACGAAATCCCGCGACACCGGCATAACCGATTGTATAATCGTCCGTAATACCTGCTTTTTCGAGATACTCCATGTCTTCGGGTTCGCGTGCGGAAAGAAAATGATGGCGGTTATGCCTTATCTCTATTCCAAATGCATCTTCCAGGTTCTTTTTCTCGGGCAGGATAAGCGACGGTTCCTGTCCGGCCTGATAACTACTGTGAAGTCCAACCGTCACGTCATACTGTTTACACAAGGAATATAACGATTGAATATCTTTCCCGCGTAAATTATAATACGGCCTGTCCTGCCTGACTTTTCCTCCTGCCCTGAAAAAAAGAAAGGAGCGGCAACGTCCGGCGCCCACGATGCCTTGCAGTTTTTTATTCTGTTCAAACATCCATGGGAATGTGTAATACGGATCACGCTCCAGCGGCAGATATTTCTCACGAATGGCAACAGCCGGATTCCGCCCTGACAGCGTCTTACGGGCAACGCTCCTCCACGAACGCCCGCTAAACGGAACATCCACGTCGTGCGTAAGGTTTATTTCCCTGATAAACGGAACGCTTTCGCTAATATTCAGCCATCTGCGTATAAGTTTCCCGTATTCATCGACCACCGGTCTGTCTATAAATCCTGCACGTTGCGGCAGTGATTCCCGACCGGGAAAACGTCCGTGCTCATCCCGCACATCACGACGCAGTATCTCTTCATAGCGGCTTAACAGGAAATATGCACTCGCGACAAGATCCGCACGAACAACAATCGTATCCCCTACCCGCTCAACCTCCGGCGTACCGAACAAAAAAGGCGCCCCGTCAATATTCATAAGGGGAAGCGAAGGCATTGTCTGCGCTGTCCCGTAAACGCCGCTATTGAAAAAACCGGATGGAACAATAACTACCTTATAATCCGAAAACAAAGACTCATCGGAGGTATACCCGACAAACCTGTCCGCATCACCGGCAGGATGTTCGCCAACCATAAAGCGAAGTATATACCGTATTGTCTCCGTCATTCGCTCTTTTGCTTCCATATCCGTTTCAATTTAATACGAATCCGGTCAGCAAGGTTCGGTTTTCCGCGTGAAATCACGAAATAAGGCGCCTGCACGGCTCCGAACTCACGGAAAAAACGTTCCACGCCGAATATCATTGAGCCTTCAAAATCAAACCTGTCCGTATATTGCGATACATATTTTATTGCTTCCCACATCACAAGGCTATGCGCTCCCGAAGAGCGTAACGCCGGATCTCCGCCTCCTGCCATATAATAAGCGGAACTGCGCTGCCAGACGACAAACGCTACGGCGTGAAGGCGCCCATCCGCGCCATAACCGCCAAAAATATCACCCTGTCCGCGTTTACGGGCTGCGTCAATAAGCCGCCGCAGGACTGCGGAACTTTGGGTATTTCTTTTATTCTGCCGTTGAAAGGTAAGGGACTGTATCCGGAGGAAATCATCCACCGGGACATTCCGGCGAACGGTTACCGGCAGTTTTTCCGCCCGGCTGATGTTGCGCCTCGTCTGCCGGCTCATGTTAGCCAGCAATTTAGCGGTATCGTTCAGGCCGCCTTTCAAAACATACGTATAACGTGTCGTCTGTGAATATCCTTCCCAATAAAACGGGAGCCAATCGGTAAATTCATAACTGAAACTCTGAAAGAAGGTGCGGTATTTTTTCAACTGTTTGATGAAATGCCGGCATATCACCCGGCGATTCTCAAGTATGGACGAATATTTAGTATCATCCGCCTCGCCTGCAAACCATATTCCCATCGTCTGGGTATAATGGGGCATTGAAACAATACGCCTGCAGGGTATGTACAACGGCATGGCGGCACACAGCCCGCCTTTTTTTTCAAAGACCAGCACATCCCAATCCCCGCCACATACAATGTCGAGCCACCAGTCCCGCGAAAAAACAGGTATGCTGTCTTCCTTTGCACACAGTTCCCGATATAATTTTTTTGACATCCGTATAATCTGTTTCTCTTGCAAAAAACGTATCAGGTATGACTTTTATTTTTTCAATGCTCCAAAAATTAAACCTTCAAGTTCTTCCGCCAGTTCGGGATTATCTTCCACGCATTTTTTCGCGGCGTCGCGTCCTTGTCCGAGTTTCGTATCGTTATAACTGAACCAGGCTCCGCTTTTCTTTACAATACCAAGTTCCACGCCGAGATCTACAATCTCTCCCGAATGAGAAATTCCTTCGCCGAACATAACATCAAACTCCGCTTTACGGAACGGCGGAGCCACTTTATTCTTAACGATTTTCACGCGCACTTGATTTCCGATAACCTCGTCGCCATCTTTAAGCGCACCGATACGGCGGATATCAATCCGCACCGAAGCGTAAAATTTCAATGCGTTACCTCCCGTTGTCGTTTCGGGATTACCGAACATAACGCCTATTTTGTCTCTTAACTGGTTGATAAAAACACACGTAGTCTTCGTCTTGCTAATAGCGGCCGTCAGCTTGCGCAAAGCCTGCGACATCAGTCGCGCCTGCAACCCCATTTTGCTGTCGCCCATTTCCCCTTCTATTTCCGCTTTCGGCGTCAGCGCCGCGACCGAGTCAATCACGATTATATCTACGGCCGAAGAACGTATCAGTTGTTCGGCTATTTCCAAAGCCTGTTCGCCATTATCGGGCTGTGAGATCCAGAGATTGTCGACATCAACGCCAAGTTTGGCGGCATAGAAGCGGTCAAACGCATGTTCGGCGTCGACAAATGCAGCTATACCACCGGCTTTTTGCGCTTCGGCGATCGCATGAATTGCAAGAGTCGTTTTACCTGACGATTCGGGGCCGTAGATCTCAATCACACGCCCGCGCGGATAACCGCCTACGCCGAGAGCCGCATTCAACCCGATAGAGCCTGTCGGTATAACTTCAATGCTTTCGATATGCTCGTCGCCGAGTTTCATTATTGAACCTTTACCGTAACTTTTTTCAATCTTATCCATCGCCGCACGGAGGGCTTTCAGTTTATCCGCATTCGCTCCGCCTTTTTCGTTCAAGTCTTCCGCCTGAACTTTTTTTTCTTCCTTTTCCTTTGCCATAATTATTATTATTTATTGGTAAAATATCATTCTTCCTGAACTTTCTTAAAAATATAACAGCCTATCTATTTAAAATCTGCGTTGCGTGATTTTTTGTATCGACCTTTTCTATGATCTTTTCAATAATACCGTTTTCGTCAATAAGAAACGTCTGCCGTAGCGTTCCCATATATTTACGTCCATACATGCTTTTTTCGGCCCACACGCCAAACAGTTCCTGCAATTTATTATCCGTATCGGCAATCAGGCGGAACGGCAGGCTGTTTTTTTCAATAAATCCTTTGTGAGATTCCGCACTGTCTTTGCTTACACCGATAATTTCATATCCGGTTTTACGCAATTCATGATACCCGTCACGAAGACTGCATGCTTCTGCCGTACATCCGCCTGTATTGTCTTTAGGATAAAAATACAGTGCAATCTTCCGCCCTTCATAGTCGCTGAGCCTTACTTCTTTACCGTCCTGATCCCGACCCAGTAAAACGGGGACTTTATCTCCTACCTTCATACGTTTACAGTTTACAGTGAATACTTATTCGTTATTTACATTCGTTAATTTAACTCCAGATCTCCGTCAAATACTTCGTGCCAGGGCAGACCCTGTCCGTTTAGTTCTTTCATAAACGGATCCGGTTCAAATTCTTCGACATTCCAGACGCCCGGCTTCTTCCATACGCCTTCCAAGAACAATTTTGCGCCGATCATGGCCGGAACGCCGGTTGTATAACTGACTCCCTGCGCTCCCGTTTCCTTATATGCTTCCTGATGGCTGCAATTATTATATATATAATATGTATGTTCCTTACCGTCTTTTATTCCTCGTATCCGGCAACCTATCGACGTTTCGCCCGTATAGTTTTCTCCCAGTTCGCCCGGATCGGGAAGTACGGCTTTCAGGAATTGAATGGGAACGATTTCGACGCCTTTATATATTACCGGTTTTATGCTCGTCATACCTATATTTTGCATCACGCGAAGGTGTGTAAGGTATTCCTGGCCGAAGGTCATCCAAAAACGCGCACGTTTGACAGTGGGGAAATTTTTGGTGATACTTTCCAGTTCCTCGTGGTACATAAGATACGATTCGCGTGCGCCTATCGCAGGATACGTCAACGGTTTATGAACGGACAGCGGCTCCGTTTCAATCCATTCGCCGTTTTCATAAAAACGTCCCTTCTGGGTGATTTCACGGATGTTTATTTCGGGGTTGAAATTTGTCGCAAATGCTTTATGGTGGTCTCCGCCATTACAGTCAACGATATCAAGATAATGTATCTCATCAAAATGATATTTCGCCGCATAAGCCGTGAAAACGCCCGTCACACCGGGATCAAATCCGCAACCCAGAATAGCCGTCAGACCTGCTTTTTCAAACTTATCCTTATAAGCCCATTGCCAGCCATATTCATATTTAGCTTCGTCAAGCGGCTCATAATTTGCCGTATCCAGATAACTGACGCCATACGACAAACATGCGTCCATGATGGATAAATCCTGATACGGCAATGCAAGATTTACAACAAGATCCGGCTTAAATGATTCAAACAGTTCAAGCAATTCCCCGGCATTATCGGCGTCAACCCGGGCGGTCTGTACCGTCACATTTTTAATACCGGCGGCAATCCTGTCACATTTACTTTTTGTGCGGCTCGCCAGCATGATGCCGGTAAACACACCGGCGTTCATGGCCATTTTTTTTACAGCCACTGTACTTACGCCTCCGGCTCCAATCACTAATACTCTACTCATAATAATACATATATTAAATTATACAATAAAGTTCTCCCAAACAGAGTAATTGGCAAAAGTACGGATTATTTTCAGATATACAACATTATTGTTAATAAGTTTTTTTGAAACAAGTTATTAAATACGTATCTTTGGGGCCATTTACAGAGTTATCATGTTTTAAAGGTATATAATTTATGGAATGGATTAATGAGTTAATATTCGGCACGAACGTGGGGCACTCAATATTATTGCTCTCGGTTGTCATCGCGACGGGCATCCTGCTGGGGAAGCTGAAAATCGGCGGTATTTCACTGGGTATAACATTCGTATTGTTCGTTGGAATCACATTCGGCCATTTCGGGCTGGAAATAAATCCTGAAATCCTGCATTTTTTCAAAGAATTTGGCCTCATATTATTTGTTTATTCCGTCGGCATGCAAGTCGGTCCCGGTTTTTTCTCCTCGTTTAAAAAGGGAGGAATAACGCTCAACCTGCTGGCGACGGGGATCGTGCTGACAGGCGTCGCAACGATGCTGATTATACATTATATAACAGGCATCCCCATCCCGACGATGGTAGGGATCTTATCGGGGGCGGTGACCAACACGCCCGGTCTTGGCGCTGCCCAACAGGCTTACAGCGATGTAACCGGCGCTTCGGATCCGGGTATCGCCCTGGGTTATGCCGTCGCATATCCGCTTGGGGTCGTCGGCATTATTCTGTCAACCGTCGCCGTACGCCGGTTTTTCCGCATAGACTTCACAAAAGAAACGGAAGATATGGAACGGAAGAACGATGCACATGCGCATGGTGCCAAAGCCGTCTCCCTGCAGGTAAAAAATCCGGCCCTGTTCGGCAAAAAAATAAGCGAGTTAGCCTCTATCCTGGAACATTGCGAACTGGTCATATCGCGTATCCTTTATGCGAGTAACAACCAAATAAGTCTGGTCGACGGCGACACGGTGCTTCACGAAAACGATAAAATATTCGCCGTAACGACCGATCATGACCTTAATACCGTCAAAACGTTTATCGGGGAAGAAATCGCCATGGAGCGCAAACAGTGGATTCGCACGGAAAGCCAGTTTATTAACCGCCGTATCATTGTTACGAAATCCGAAATAAACGGGAAACACCTCGGCGAATTGAAGCTGCGCAAAATATACGGTATAAACATAACGAGGATAAACCGCGCGGGCGTCGATCTGGTCGCAACGCCGGGACTTATGCTCCAGTTAGGCGACCGCGTCAACGTTGTCGGCACGGAAAAAGCGATCGCGTCCGTCGAAGAAGTACTGGGAAATTCAATGAAACGCCTCAACGAGCCGAACCTTATACCGATATTTCTCGGAATAGCCCTCGGTATTTTAGCAGGAAGCATCCCGTTCACATTCCCCGGCATACCGCAACCCGTCAAACTTGGACTTGCCGGAGGCCCGCTCATCGTAGCAATCCTCATAAGCCGCTTCGGATACAAATATAAACTGGTAACTTACACAACCATGAGCGCCAACCTGATGCTTCGCGAAACCGGCATAACCATATTCCTCGCCTGCGTAGGACTGGGCGCCGGGAGTGAGTTCATCGAAACGATCGTAAACAGAGGAGGGTTTGCCTGGATTGGATACGGTTTCATCATAACAGTCGTGCCGCTACTCCTGGCAGGCTTCATCGCAAGGAAATTCTGCAAACTGAATTATTATACCATCATGGGCCTCCTTGCCGGAAGCACCACCGATCCCCCTGCCCTCGCCTACTCCAACACAACAGCCGGAAACGATATGCCCGCCGTAAGCTACGCAACCGTCTATCCGCTGACCATGTTCCTGCGTGTCCTCACTGCACAACTGCTCATTTTAACGTTTCTTTGATCATACGACGCAGTCCGTAACAGGCGCGTTAAAGAGGCTTGCAGTGGCGCCGGTTATCACAGGGAGAACAGGTTCTTTTCGTTGACAATATTTTTTCCTTCGGAAGTATAAAGATATTCCAGCAGATCTTTATACTTTTCTTCTATTTTCCCGCGTACCATTTTCAGCGAAGAGTTTAACAGATGATTTTGCTCCGTAAACGGTTCCGGAAGTATGGCTATTGCTGCCGGAAGCCAGCGTTCGGGAAATTCTCCGGCATGTATGCCCCCGCTTTTGTAGCGGTTAATGATTTCCTGAATCTTTTTAAGGGCCAGTTCTTTTGCTTCCCTCGTATTCCAGTCAAGCCCGGGTTTTATACGCTCCACATAACGTTTCAGCTGCGCCTTGTCGGGAACGATAAGCGCTACCGAATACGGATCCTGGTTATTATGCAACATCATTTGTTCCAGATACTTGGAACCGTCGCATATCCCTTCTTCAATTCCTTCGGGACTGTATTTCTCGCCGTCGCTGCTGATCAGCAAACTCTTAAAACGCCCCAGCACATACAGATAACCGTCTCTGTCCACATATCCCATATCGCCGGTATGAAGCCAGCCGTCACGAACCGTATCCGCCGTCGCCTCGGCATTTTTCCAGTAACCGAGCATTACGTTTTCACCCCTGACAACAATTTCTCCTTTCTCACCCGGCGGGAGTTCGTTATCTTCGGCATCCAGGATTTTCAGGTCAAGATCATTCACCAGCACACCCGAAGAACCCAGTTTATGTCTTGTCAGGGTATTCGACGAGATAACGGGAGTCGCTTCCGAAAGGCCGTAGCCCTGGAACATCGGTATTCCTATGGCATAAAAGAAACGCTGGAGTTCGATATCCAGCAACGCGCCTCCACCGATAAAAAACCTCATTTTCCCGCCCATGGCGCTTCTTACTTTAGAAAATATAAACTTGTCATAAACAGCTAACAATATCCGTTTATGGATTTTTGAAAATCCGCCTTTATTATATCCCTCCCGGTTGTAGTCGTATGCCGTCTTCAATGCTTTCCGAAAGAGTTTCTCCGTTTTCTTCCCTTTCTTTTGAACGGTAGCTTCTATATTTTTCTTGAAACTCTTTGCCAGAGCCGGTACACTCAATATAATAGTCGGCTTGAATTCTTTGATATTTAACGGGATATTTTTCAACGATTCGATCGGCGTTTTACCGGTCTGAACCGTTGCCACATTGGCTCCGTAGGCCATAAACGTATAAAATCCCGCCACATGTCCGAAACAGTGATCCAGCGGTATGATGATCAAATTACTGTCTTCAGGCCCGATTTTAAAAAGCGACATGGCCTGCTCCACATTCGCCGTATAATTCCGGTGGGAAAGCATAACGCCTTTAGGGTCGGCCGTAGTGCCCGACGTATATGAGATATTGGCCATATCATCATCCCTGACCGCCCTGCTCCGAGCGATCAAATCATCATAATTCGTTTCCAGATACCGATCGCCGGCCGCCAGAATATTTTCAAACGGAATTTCCTTTTCGTCATACGCATCAAGCGCATCAAACACGATGACATGTTCAATAAGAGGCAAGTTGCCAATAATCAACCGGATTTTCCTTAACTGTGAACCGGAGGTTATCACATACTTTGTTTCGGAATGTTTGAGACGGAATATAAGGTCGTTCTTTTCTTCCAGTTTCACCGAAAGCGGAACATTCACCGCCCCGGCGTATAAGATGCCAAGTTCGCCCACTATCCAGTCATTACGACCTTCCGAGAGCAGGGCAATTTTATCGCCTGCCTGTACGCCCAGACTCATCAACCCGGCAGCAAGGCGATAAACTCGCCTTTTCGTTTCATCATAAGTAACCGGTTCAAACCGGACTGCCTTTTTCTCCCATAAAAATGTGTTTTTCCCGTATTTACCAACACTTGTTTCAAATAAGTCAATAATTGTTTTCATAATACCAGTTTTGATTTAGGACGCAAAAATACGTATAAAAAAGAAATAATCCATATTTCGAACATATTTATTTATCAATTATACGAATATATTCGAATTATTTCTATCTTTGCACTGCTGCAAACAGCCTTACGGCAATAAAAAACGGTTCTGTCCGTTTTTCATTTGTGTAACGCGGCTGCTTATTTATTAGTAACTTAAATGAATGTTAGATATGAAACGTATCGTGTTTCTGTTATGTATTGTGTTGTTTCCGGTATTCTCATCGGCTGAAAACAACAAAGAGGTCAAAATCCAGATAGTGACAAACATGGGTAAAATAACGGTGAAATTATACAACGAAACGCCCCTGCACCGCGATAACTTCATCAAACTGGTACAGGAGAATAAATACGACAGCGTCATGTTTCATCGCGTCATAAAACTGTTCATGATACAGGCCGGTGAGAAATACGCGCCGGATGACTCCGTTGCGGCCAGGTCCGCCGGTAAAGACCCGGATTACAAGATACCTGCGGAAGTTGTTTATCCCAAATATTTTCATAAAAGAGGACAGTTGTGCGCTGCACGTACGGGCGACGACGTAAACCCGGAACGGGCGTCTTCGGCCAATCAGTTTTATATCGTTACGGGCAAACATTTTACGGATCACGAACTGGATAAAATGGAAACAGAAAAAAATATCAAATTAACGCTCGAACAGCGGGAAGCATACAAAATAACAGGGGGCGTTCCTCACCTGGACGGCGCATATACTGTTTTCGGCGAAGTCGTAAAAGGGATGAAAGTTGTAAGCAAAATCGAAATGGTAAGTACCGACTCCAATGACCGTCCATTGAAAAGCGTCCGGATAAAAACAATGAAAATATTAAAGAAATAATTGTATGAAAAACGTATTCGACGGCATACAAAAACTTTTGAATACAACAACCGGAAAACTGTTTGACGGAAAACGAAAAACCGTATGGATTGCGGCATGTTTCGCGATCTGCATGATGGATGTCTCGGCGCAAGACCCTCTGAAGACGGCTGTTCCGGGCATGAAAAAGATACGTCCGGAAAATCAGCAGTTCGGAACGGTCGAAGGCGGTGATACCATTCCTTTCATTTATCTCCAGGAAGTAGTAGTCTTTCCGCCGCTTAAATTCAAAAACGAAAAAGAACGCCTGCAATACAACAAACTGGTTCGCGACGTCAAAAAGACATTGCCGTATGCAAAACTTGTTTACGAAACGCTTATCGAAACCTATGAGTATATAGAGACGTTACCCGATGATAAGGCAAAAGACGCCCACCTTAAACGAATGGAAAAAGAACTTTTCAAACAATACAAACCGGAACTCAAAAAATTCACCCTGTCGCAAGGCAAACTGTTAATAAAACTGATAGACCGGGAATGTAACCAGTCCAGTTACCGGCTTGTAGGTGCATTTCTGGGATCATTCCGCGCAGGGTTCTGGAATCTGTTTGCCGGAATGTTCGGCGCCAGCCTCAAAACCAAATACGAACCTAACGGACCGGATGCGATGACGGAACGTGTCGTACAGTTAGTTGAGCATGGAATGATATAACTTCCTGAAAAAATCCCAAAGTACAATGCCGGCAACCACCGATACGTTTAATGAATGTTTCGTTCCGAACTGGGGGATCTCAATACACAGGTCACACGCATCAACCACCTCCTGCCGCACGCCTTTCACTTCATGTCCGATGATAACGGCGTATTTTTTACTTCCGTCAGGCGAGAACCGTTCCAGCGAGATACTGCCCTCTGCCTGTTCAACCGCACAAATGACATAGCCTTGACGCCGCAGTTCCGCAACCGCATCAATCGTTTCCTTATAATAATGCCACGTCACGGTATCTTCCGCTCCCAGCGCTGTTTTATGAATCTCCGCATCGGGAGGCGTCGCCGTAATGCCACACAGGTAAACTGCATCCAGCCTGAATGCATCTGCCGTCCGAAACACCGAACCGACATTGTTTAAACTGCGGACATGATCAAGGACAACGATCAGCGGCGTCTTATCGATCGCCTTGTATTCATCAGCCGTCAGACGCACCAGTTCCGTCACCTTCAGTTTCCGCATCATCCTACGGGACTCATCAACACATTTCCCGGATTATCGCTATAAGTTCACCCCCAAGTTCTTCCGCTTCCTTCAGCGTATGAGCTTCGGAATAGATACGAATGATCGGCTCGGTATTGCTCTTTCGCAGATGAACCCATTTATCGGGAAAATCAATCTTAACGCCGTCAATATCCGTAATGTCATAAGAAGCGAAGCGGTCTTTCACTTTCAGCAATATCGCATCCACATTAATGGACGGGGTAAGTTCAATTTTCTGTTTGGACATAAAATACGAAGGACAAGCGGCACGCAGTTCGCTTACTTTCACCTTCTTCTTCGCAAGATTCGTCAGGAACAGGGCAATCCCCGTCAACGCATCGCGCCCGTAATGGCTCGCAGGGTAAATCACCCCGCCGTTTCCTTCGCCGCCTATCACGGCATTCGTCTCTTTCATCCGGGCTACCACGTTTACTTCTCCTACCGCAGCCGCATGATATTGTCCGCCGTGCTTAACCGTAACATCCCGCAATGCGCGGCTCGAACTGAGATTGCTCACCGTATTACCGGGAACGTTAGAAAGTACATAATCGCTTACGGAGACAAGCGTATATTCTTCACCGAACATTTCGCCGTTTTCACAGACTATGGCCAAACGGTCTACATCCGGATCGACCACAAAACCGACGTCCGCTTTTGCATGCTTCATCAACTGCGATATCTCGGTGAGGTTTTCCGGCAACGGCTCCGGGTTATGCGAAAAGTTTCCATGCGGATTGCAGTGAAGCTTAAATATTTCCTTTACGCCTAAAGCATACAGCAAATCGGGAATGACAATGCCTCCGACGGAATTTACACAATCAATCGCCACGCGGAAATTGGCTGCACGTATCGCGTCCACATCAACAAGGTCAAGCTTGAGGACGCTGTCTATATGACGTTCCTTGTAACGCATATCGGTTATCACTTTTCCGAGATGATCAATGGTTGCATATTCAAACTGCTCCTTTTCAGCTATCTCCAGGATGGTGTTTCCTTCTTCCGCATTAAGAAATTCGCCCCGCTCGTTAAGCAGTTTCAGGGCGTTCCATTGCTTTGGATTATGGCTTGCCGTGATAATAATTCCTCCACAGGCGTTCTCCATAGTAACGGCAATCTCCACAGTCGGCGTCGTAGCAAGGTCTATATCAACCACATCAAAGCCTGTTCCGGTAAGCGTTCCTATAACAATCTGCTTAACCATAAGCCCCGATATGCGGGCGTCGCGCCCTACGACGATGCGGTTTGTATTAACCGTCGTATGATTCCTTATAAATGTGGCGTATGCAGAAACGAATTTCACAACCGCCAATGGATTCAAGCCTTCATCCGGCATTCCGCCTATGGTTCCGCGGATACCCGAAATAGATTTAATTAATGTCATATCGCTTTTTTAATAATATGTATATCGAACTCTGTCGTAATAAATGGGAATATATCTATATCTGCTTGATGTCTGATAAACACTTCCCCCTTCGTAATTACTTATTTCCGAATATCCGGGAACAAGCAGTTTTACCTCAGAGTTTTCTCCTACGTACGATAAGACAGCTTCCATGGCGAGACTGAAAAAGTAAGTGTAAGCATCCGGCGAACTCGTATTATGCGCACTCCTGACGCTATAGGCATGGCCGTACTTGAACTCAAAGGGATAACTGTTATTCGAGAAATAGGAAACTTTTTGAATTGAATCTGTTTCAATATCATAAAACTCCACGTCCATGCGAACCAAAACGGTCGTGGCATTGTATTGCGCACGATTACCGTTTCCCGAATCTGTCACATGAAGGTATATCCCGCTGCTTAATTCAACAAACTCATTCTCGCCAAATACTCCGTTTGCAGGATATTCTTTTAGAACCTGAATCCCTTTTTCCGCAATAATCCTGTTTATCTCTTTCTTTTCGGCGGATTTCAATTCTTCAAAAGTGGGATAATTATCATTACATGAAACGGGAAATACAAAACTTACGACACAACTTACGAACGCTAAAACATAAAAACCTTTTTTCATACCTGATATTTAAAATGAAAACTACACGGCAAAAGTATACATTATTACAACAAAAAGCAACCTGTTCAGGATTTTTCAAAATTATTAGGATTAAAGTGCATTAACCCGTCTTCAAAAACTTTCACGGCGGCTTCCAGCGTCCCGTAAAATTCACCGCCGGATGCGTTTTTGTGCCCGCCTCCGTTAAAGTAGGTGGCGGCAAACTTGTTACAGGGAAAATCACCCGTCGACCGCAGGGAGAGTTTTATCAGGTTTGTTTCTTCCCGTAAAAATACGGAAAAACAAATCCCGTCAATACTCAACGGTAAATTGACAAATCCTTCCGTATCGCCGCTCTTATATTTGAAACGGTTCAATTCCTCCTGAGTGAGCATAAACATAGCCGTTTTTTTTCCGGGATATATTTTCATCTTTTCATAAAGGACATATCCCATCAGGCGCAAACGGGATTCCGAATGAACCTGGTTCACCTTCCGATATATTTCATCCACATGGATGCCTTTCTTGATCAGTTCACTGATAATAATATAGATACCGGCATTGTTGGCGCTATAGCTGAACGACCCCGTATCCGTCATCATCCCGGTATAAATACACTCGGCAGCCTCTTTTTCGATCGTATCATTATCCCCTAAAGCGCAAATAATACGGAAAACAAGCTCGCTCGTGGAACTCATTTCCGGATAAGAAATGACGACCTTGCAAAAATCTTCCGGCCCGGGATGATGGTCAATCATCACCCTCCTTGCATCCGAGGCGATAACGGCGGAAGCCATTTTCCCGACTCTTTTTACCGCATTGAAATCGAGGCAGAACAGGACGTCCGCTTCGTTCACCAGTTGCGTCGCAAAATCAGGGTATTGCTCATAAACCACAATCTCCCGCGCTCCGGGCATCCATTTCAGGAATGTAGGAAAATTATTCGGTACGATAACTTTGATCGACTTTTTATCATAAGACGAAAGATAATGATACAACCCCAAAGACGACCCGATCGCATCGCCATCGGGCAACTCATGCGAAACGATTACAAACTTGTCCCCTTTATCTATATAGGTTTTAAGCTTATGTATTTTGTCGCTGTCAATTACTTTACTAAGCATATTTTTTATTTTATTAAGGCGCTGCAAAGATAATGATTATTTTTCATCCGGACAATTCCATCCGGACCGGGCTAAATCTTTTTTTGAGGTACTATCAGGAAAAATAACCGGTCACACGGAAGAGGAAGAAATCTTTATCCCTAAGTCCGTAGTTGTTAGTTATGAATCGTTGTATTTTCCCGTTAACCCACATTGCAGCATTTCCATCTCGAACTGTTAAATTTCAGTTAAAAACAGACGATTTTTGCCTGGAATTTTTCAGATAGAAATCGTAATCTATTGGAAATCAGGAGTTCGATTTTTCGAACACCTCAAAAACCCGTTTT
>JAISYY010000030.1 GCA_031269635.1 Tannerella sp.
GTTTTCTCAACGTTTACTGCAATTTATCACTAGTTGACGTTTGGACGGTTTGATACGGAACACGCTGTTATCTGTCTTTTCCACAAGGCCTTTTTCGCATACTATACTGTAGTTAAAACCATTCCATGAAGCCTTAATCCGATTGTTTTCGACAGACTGGAACGGGAGTTCGGACTTCGGAGCCGTCACAAGTTCCAAAGACCAGTCAGCGCCGCCCTTTGTACAAACCATTTCAAAGCGGTCTTCGTAAAAAACAATCTGGAATGTCTGTTTCGAGACTGTCGAAAACTCTACCTGCAACACATTATCCGGAAGTTCGGATACAACCGGCGCATTTACAGCCGGATGATTTCCGTCCTTATCCGTCAAACGCAGTCCCGCCTTTTCGTCCGTTGAACTCCAGAAGAAACCGTCGACAAACGGCAAAGTCGTGTAAACACACTGTGTCGATCTGCCGGCTTTGGTCAGGTAATCCGATTCCATGCGTTCGTCGAACAGATGGATGTCGCGAAAACGGAACGCATCGCCTTCCCATACCAGGTTGGCACGGTAGAAACGACTGTTGTACCAGACCGTTTTGTTGCCCTGATCCCGGTAATCGGTCAGAGCGGTGACGGCGGTAGCGGGCGTCAGCGAATAGTTTTCGCGGAACCAGCGACCGGAAGTTTCCAATGTTTCTATGCGTACCTTGCCCTGTTTGCGTAGCGAGTCGAGCAGCGGGTTTTGTATTTCCAGCCCTTTTTTCATCTGCGCCCAGGTGAAGGAATTTTCCTGTCCCGCCTGCACGTAGTTGAACGCAAGGCAAGGTTCGTCGAATATCGAGCGGAAAAACCATTCGACCCAGCGACGTTCGCCGCCGCCGCCATTATGCCCCTGATACACGGGTTCCAGCGAAATGACATGCTGCGCTCTGCCTCCCAAACCTGCTTCATACTGGTAAATCGGGTCGCTGCCCAACATGCGGAAGACAGGGACGGGGATCTGTCCCGCTTCGGTCTGCGCCGGCATGTAAGCGTTTTTCCGGCTGGGGTAGTATGCCTGATTCCAGTAGCCGCCCCAGAGCGTGTAACCGTCGGTGCCGACCTGGTCCTTGCAGTTGCACGAGGCGATGATATGATACCGGTCATACAGATAGCCCAGCGTATGGGCGTCGATAAACCACGAACCGACCGAAGCGGGATATTTCCCGAATACGGATTTGAATTTTTCCATATACACGTCCACCAACTTTTCCCGTTCTTCGGGAGTATAGCCCGTTGCAAAACCCACGTCGGCATGCCAGTCCCACGGGAAACGTCCGCGCCAGGTCATACCGGCCGCTTCGACATGCGGTTGCGTGATTTCCCACCATGCACCGACTTCGGAGCCTTCGACGAGTTCGTTTTTCAGCAGTTCCTGGTATTTGGGATTCAGCAGGGCGTCGTACTGCAACAGGAAAGTGCCCGGCAACCGGTATTGCTGCAACTGCTTCACCTGCTCGACTACCGTTTCGTAAAGCTCATCCTGCATCAGGCCGGGGTCGTCGGTACGCGGCTCCAGTTGCCGGATAAAATTGATGATATTGACAATGCGCGGCGCTCCGGATACGGCCTGCTCCGCTTTCGGCGTTGCCGTACATCCTGATCCGGCGTACAACAGGACAGCGGCGGCTATCACGCCGCTCATAAAGATACTTTTACATGCCGATCCCTTTCGGAATAACGGTGTTTCTGATAATAATTTTTCCACGTTCTGTGAATTTCGGAATGTTGTAGCGTGCAATAAACTAAAAACGGAGCGGCGCCGGAGAGGGCCGCCCCGTTGGGTTGACAGATGTTATTTTGACAGTTCGTTGATTACGTCCCGGTTGGCTTTGCGGATTTCGGCTTCGTTAATTTTGATTTTTTTGCGGTCGTATGTCATCAAGCCGTTCACTTCGCCTTCGACGTCGGTCGTCTGGGTATATACGGCGGCGGAGAAACCGCGTTTCACCATTCCCTGAAGTTCTTTTGCGTATTTCACGTATTCTGCCGTGACTTCCGCTTCGTTTTTGAACTGGATGTAACCCCAGTTGCGTTTGTCCCACCACAGGTGGTTTTCCAGCGCAAGGCCGATTCCGCCGTATTCGCCTAATACATTTACACGTTCGGCATCAAACAGGTACATCCTCGGTCCCGGATAGTTGTGCAGGTCTATGATATCGCCGCAGGGACGGTGGTTCCCGCCGCTTGCCGGATTTACCAGGCGGGAAGGATCGTATGCTTTCGTCCGGTTAGCGGTTTTTTCCGTGTCGAACTGTCCCCACGCCTCGTTGAAAGGAACCCAGACGACTACCGAAGGGTTGGATATGCACAGATCCATTATTTCTTTCCATTCCTGAAGGAAGTTGTCGACAGATTCCTGCGTACGTTCCTTGTCCGTTCCCCCGTTGTATTTGTGAGATTCCCAGCGGTTTCCCAGATCGCCGCTCGGCATGTCCTGCCAGACAAGTATGCCTTCCCTGTCACAGTGATAATACCAACGTGCCGGTTCAACTTTTACGTGTTTACGAATCATGTTAAATCCCCAGTCTTTCGTTTTCCGGATGTCGTAGAGCAACGCTTCGTCCGTCGGAGCCGTATATAATCCGTCCGGCCACCAGCCCTGGTCAAGCGGCCCGTACTGGAACAGGTCTTTGTCATTCAGTTGCATACGCATGAGGCCGCTTGCGTCGCGCCGGATCGATATTTTACGGAAAGCGGCGTATGATTTCACTTCGTCAACGGTTTTACCTGACGAAGCAAGGGATATTTTCATGTCGTACAGGTACGGATTTTGCGTGTCCCACAATGTAGGATTCGGGACTGACAGACGCAGTTCGTTACCGGCCAGACCCTTTGCGGTTGCGACGACCAGGCCTTTATCTATCAGTTTTACCTCGATAATATCGCTTGTAGTGCATTTTGAAGTAGAAACGGTAACGTTGAGCGAACCGCCTTCGATGCAGGGAATCGTTTTAACGGCAGTGATATGGTTCGCAGAGACAGGCTCCAGCCATACGGTTTGCCATATCCCCGTCACGGGGGTGTACCATATTCCTTCCGGTTTGTTCACCTGCTTGCCGCGGGGCTGGAAACCTCTGTCTGTCGGGTCCCATACGCGGACGACCAGTTTGTGTTTTGATTTTCCGGCAAGGAACGGGGTGATGTCGAACGAGAAAGGCGTATAGCCGCCTTTGTGAGAGCCGATCAGGATGTCGTTCACAAACACGTCGGCTCTCCAGTCTACCGCTCCGAAGTTAAGGACGACGTTTTTGCCTTTCCAGTTTGCCGGGACCGTAAACTCGCGTTTGTACCAAAGTTCGTTTTGGTCGCCCACTTCTTTCATTACTCCCGAAAGGGATGATTCGATACAGAAAGGGACAAGGATTTGCCCTTCAAAAGAGGCCGGTTCTGCGGCTCCGCGTGGGGCGACGGCATATTCCCAAAGTCCGTTCAGGTTACTCCACAGACCGCGTTCAATCAGGGGACGCGGATATTCCGGCCATACGTTTTGGGGGTCAATCGTTTCCGCCCACTGAGTTTTAATTTTGTCTCCCACAGGTTTCCACTGTGCCTGCGCTCCGAACATTATCAAAAACGCGCAAATTGTTAAAAATACTTTTTCCATAGTAATCAAAAATTAAATATAAACTAATTATTAAAATAGGATGTCTCAAAAAAACAGACGGTTTATTTTGATTTGTTTTTCAATATTTTATTTTCGAGCATCTTCATGAAGTATCCGCCGACAACCGAGCGTGCGCGGAAATTCATGGAATGGCTGTCTTTCGTGTCATGCCAGTCGCTCAGCGGTATGCGCGATACGGTTTCGTTGGCATAGGTGTGAACCGGCAGCATGATTTTGCGGAAGTCTTCGTAATCGTCCGCAAGGCAGGCGCTCCAGATGATCCAGTCTGTTTTCGTATAGTCCTTGCGGCTGTCCAGAGGCAAACCGTACCGGTTCTGTCGGGTCAGGTAATAAGCCACTTCTTTTTCCGCCACCTGTTCCGGGAAAATGTTCAATCCGAACAGTTTGTCCCATATAAGGTTATATTTCTGGCTCCATGTACCGGGTTTGTCGAATGTCAGGCGGTAGTGGTCGCCGTCGTCAGCCATCTGCACCCACTGGCGGGCCATGTCTTTGGCGGCGTTGATGTATTTCCCGGCAGTTTCTTTTTCGCCCATCATTCCGGCGAGTTTACCGTATCCGGCGATACCCATTATCGCTTTTATGGAAAGGTTGGCGTTGTGGGCGAAATGGCCTGCGAAATCGTCGGTACAGAGTTGATTTTCGGGGTCAAGTCCTTCCCGGAGCAGGTAGTTTGCCCACGTTGTCAACACCGGCCAGTGCTGTTCCGCATATCCGGGATTGCCTTCGACGAGGGCTATTGCTGCCGTCAGGATGAGCATGTTCCCGGCTTCTTCGACCGGCATGTCACCCCCGTATGTTTGTCCGTTCGCTATCGGGTAAGTGCCTACGTCGTGCGCCGGGAAGGGTTTGTTCCATTTGCCGCTCTCGCTGAAATAAAAAATGGGCGTCATCATTCCTTTCAGCAGGTCGGGATTGTAGATGAGGAACAGCGGGGAGGAAGGGTAAGTCACATCTACCGTACCGATGGAGCCGTTACTAAAATTCTCTTTTGAGAGGAAGAGCAGGTTTCCCTCCCTGTCCTCGATGAGTTTGTGCGCCGAAATCGCCTGGCGGTATGCCAGGGCGCACAGTTCAGCATATTCTTTGCCGCCGGCACATGCCGCCTCGTTCATCAGGTCTGTGTCAAATGTATTGCAACGCTTCATGATGGGCAGGTAGTTTTTGCCGGCGCGTTCAAAAGCCCGGACGATGTCCGTTTGCCCGTTATGTTTCCAGTATCCCGGCTTGTTTTCATGGAAATATTGCAGGGAATAGACGTCGTCGTATCCGAGCATTACGTATCCGTCCGCCGGGGCGGATACGTTCCCGAGGTCTTCGCTGAAGGCCAAAACGGCGGCGGAACTATTTGTTTTGGTTTCCGGCGCATCCGGCAGCGCGATGCTTCCCGTTTTGATGAAATGTTCTTTCATCCCGGCATGTTCGCCGATACGTATGGCGGCATTGTCCTTCTTTTCCGAAACGAGGTAGAAATAGCCCCAGTCGATACGGACATTATCGCCTTTTTTCTGCAATACCGGCTGACCGGTTGTTCCTGTTTTTGCGAAAACGATGTTTTCATTACCGGACAGGACGGTCTCCGTTTCCTGTTCCGGGCTGTTCACCGCCCATGCGGGCGTTGCTTCGATGTAAATCTGTACGTCGTGTTCTTTCCCGTCGGTCGGGCGTACGCGGTATGAGATGTAGTTGACAGGGGTGGACAGCAGGTCGAGGTCGTCCATTAACAGGGGCGAAGTGAAAACGACGTCCAGCGCTACCGGCCCGCAGGCAAACGTATAATGCGTCCGGGTCGGCAGGACATTGACGGATTCCTGCCGGGCAGCCGTTTTAAAGGTAATCGCCTGTTCGTTCTTGAGATACAGTCCGAAGTCCGTATATCCGCCACCGGTACGGTTATGGCAGTGTGCGGCGATTACGTTTTTCCCCGGCCGGAGCGTCTTCAGCACATCCCCGGACAGTTCCTTCATTACGTTGTAGTTCCAGGCGTAACCGGTCGTTACGACTTGTATGCCGTTTATGTAGAGTTCAAAAATATCGTCGTGCGAATATTCGAGGACGACAGGTGAGCGGGAACAGTCATCGTCGAGGTCGAACGTACGGCGCACCCAGATGTCCGCGCTTTCCCACGGTGTGGAGAGGTTTCCCATTCCGGGAGTGCCGAAGGCGGCTTTCCCCCGTTTCCATGACCGGTCGTCGTATGCGGTATCCGTCCATTTCCCGTCCGGCTTATTTTCGGTATATGCCGCGTCCCAGCGTTCGGTGGCAGCGGTTGGCAGGAGCGTTTTCAGCGGCGCTTCAGCTACGCCCATAAAGCGGTACGGCGTGCCGTCCACGCGGAGCGCGCCGATCAGCGGGTATTTGGCTCCTGTCCAGTGACGCACGACGTCGTCATATAAACGATCCGTAAACGACCATGCGCTTGTGTACGGATCTATTGTAATCAGCGGACAGGCTGGCGCCCGGAGCGTGTTTTTCGCATCCGGCTCGAATATGCCGGACGAAGGAGACAGATGGCATCCGTATAACAGTCCTGAAACTAAAACGACTGTAACGAACAGGGGAAAAAAGAGATTTTTCAT
>JAISYY010000074.1 GCA_031269635.1 Tannerella sp.
GCCTACAGCGGAACGATTCGCCGGACAACACACTGGCGTGAGCAGGGCGATTCTGTTTATGCAGATTTGAATCTTCAACCCGACGAATCCGTATTTGTGATTTTTCCCCACCGGCAAGGTAGCTATTCCCTGCTGCCCGAAACAAAGGTTTTGAGCGAAACGTCCGTTCCCGTAACCGGCACATGGAGCGTATCTTTTGAACCCAAATTAGACAAACCGTTCAGGCGGACTTTTCCTGCCCCGGTCGATTTGAGCAGGCAAAAGGACGACGCCCTGAAATATTTTTCCGGAACGGCAAAGTATGAAAAAAACATTCGCATAACGTCCGCCGACCTTGGCAAAGGCAAACAAATCGCACTCGACCTGGGCGAACTGCACGACATCGCCGAACTGGAAATCAACGGACAGAACGCCGGCGTACTGTGGTCGCCGCCCTACAAAACCGACATTACGCCTTACCTGAAACCCGGCAACAATAAAATCGCCGTTTACGTAACGGTCAACTGGGCAAACCGGCTGATCGGCGACGAACAGTATCCGCCCGATTTCGAGTGGGGAACAGACCGCGGCGATAAAATGGGCAGGGCGATGAAAGCCTATCCCGACTGGTTCATCAACAGTCAGCCGCGACCTTCGCAGGGTAGGAAAACGTTTAATATCTGGTATTATTTCCGGAAAGATTCGCCCCTGCAACCGGCAGGGCTGATAGGGCCGGTACGGATTGTCCGGCAGACAGTGAGTGATGCGAAATAAATAAACTGTAATTCCCGGTGATACGGGCCATTTGTATGCTATCGGTAAAGGCTGTGTTAAAAATGTTTTTGAGTATAATTGACGCAGTCAAATACACCCGTTTTTTTGAATGTTTTTTTCGGGTACATTTGACTGCGTCGATTTTCAATTCAGATTGTCGCGGCAAATAAGTATCCTTCACAACGTTTATTTATCATTATATAATATTAGCCGGCTATCCGCCTGTCGACCGTTTCAATCTGCACGAGACTTTTCCCCTGCGCCGGAAACCTTTCGCAACTCTTGGAAATACTTACCGACTATGTCGGCAGGTCTACGCAACTCTTGGAAATACCGGGTTGCCGTCGTATGTTTACACTCCTGATAGTGTCTTCCTCCGCATTGAGATGTAAAAGTGTGGGGTACGACAATTTGATTTGCACCCTATTTTTTCTGATTTTCTTGTTTTCTTATAAATAATTATTAAATTTGCGGGATATAAGTATTATCATTCATGAAGACAGATTATCAGGAAGCGGCGGATTATATATTGCCGGAAATAAAACGGACGCCCAAAACGGGAATTGTGCTGGGTAGCGGGCTTGGCGCACTGGCAGACAGGATACGGGATGCGATTGTTATTCCTTACAGCCGTATTCCCGGTTTTGTGCACTCTACCGCCCTTGGACATAAGGGGAATCTTATTTCGGGAACACTGGGAGGGAAACAGGTACTTGCCATGCAGGGACGTTTTCATTTTTATGAAGGGTATACGATGCGGCAGGTGACATTCCCGGTACGTGTTATGAAACTGCTGGGCGTGAAAAATTTATTCGTGTCGAATGCGGCAGGCGGGATTAACGGCACATTTAAGGTAGGCGACCTGATGATTATCCGCGACCATATCAACATGATGCCGAATCCCCTTGTCGGGAAGAATGACGACACATTCGGCACACGTTTTCCTGATATGACACACGCGTATGATCGTGAATTTATACGTTGTATGGAGGAGATCGCCGCGTCGCACCGTATCCCGTTGAAAAAGGGAGTCTATGTCGGCCTGACGGGGCCGTCATTTGAAACGCCTGCCGAATACGCTTTTTATGGCAGGGCAGGAGGGGATGCGATCGGGATGAGCACCGTGCCGGAAGTTATTGTCGCCCGCCATGCCGGGATGCGCGTGTTTGGCATGTCGGTTATAACGAACGAAGGATATCATTTCCCGGACGGCTTTGTAAATGACGGCGGCGATGTCGTGAAAGCAGCCGGGCAGGCGGCGGATACGATGAGTTTGCTGTTTGCAGAGCTTATTGCCGGAAGTGGATGAAAATAGTAGAATTGTAAACTTTATATTAAAAAAATGATGAGTAGGAAAGTATTTGTAATAGGAACAGGCGTGTCGGGACTGGTTGCCGGGATATATGCACGCCTGGCGGGACTGGATGTGGAGATGTTCGAGGCACATTCGATGGTGGGTGGTAACTGTACGGGGTGGAACCGCAACGGTTTCCATATAGACGGATGCATACAGTGGCTTACGGGCACCAAGCCGGGAACGGGACTTAATAAAATATGGAGGACGTGCGGGGCTTTGGGCGACGACGTATCGGTATATTATACGGAAAAGATTGCATCTGCGGTTTATGAAGGCAAGACTTATCATTTGTATTCCGATCTGGAGAAAATGGAAGCGGAACTGTTAAGCATTTCGCCCGGGGACAGGGTTGCCGTCAAAAAACTTTCAAGAGATATCCGGCGGTTTCAAAACCTGAATGTGCCCATCAACAAGCCGTTTGAACAGATGAACCTGTTTGATATCTTACCGCTGGTCTGGAAACTTGTCCGCTCCGGAAAACCGGAAAAAAAGACCGAAACGATGACTATCGACGACTATCTGGAAGAGTTTAAATCTCCCGTTATACGCCACCTGCTGTCGTGCGTTTTCCCTACCGTAATGCCTGTTTATACCATGTTTTATTCCCTCGGGATAAGAACTTCGGGCGACGGGGGATGGCCCGTGGGCGGGTCTTTGGAATTTGTGAAACGGATGCAGCGGCGTTTTGAAAGCCTGGGCGGCAGGATACACCTCGGCAAAGAGGTCGAACGGATAATTGTCAAAGACGGCAAAGCCGCAGGCATTAAACTGAAAGCGGATGACCGGGAGGAAATACCGGCCGATTACGTAATTACGGCCGTCGATGCGGATATGCTGTTGAACCGCCTTCTCGGAGGACGCTATCACGACAGGTTTTTTGAAGAACGTTTTGCCGAATTGCATAATTACATGCTTTTAAGCGGAACCTACGTCGGGCTTAGTATCCATGCAGACCTCGGCGCATATCCTCACAATATTTATGTCCGTCCCGAAAAACCCATACGGATAAACGCAACCGAGTTGAGTTTCTTCAACGTTAAGCTATACAGCTATGACCCGAAATTCATCCGGGACGGGAAAACCGTAATGACGGTTTTACTGACCGAAAATGAATTTGATTACTGGAAGGCGCTTAAAGGCCGTTCCATAGAGGAATATAAGGCGGAAAAAGAACGCATTGCCGGCTGGGTTATCGGGGGAATCGTAAAAGTTTTCCCGGAACTTGAGGGCAAAATCGAGGCGCTGGATGTCGCGACGCCTCTTACATATAACAAGTATTGCAACTCATACCGCGGCACTTATATGTCATTTATACCTTATGGCCATGTGAGGAAACGGATTCATAAAGGCACGATCGACGGGATTGAAAACCTTTACATTGCCGGACAGTGCACGTTCCCGGCGGGAGGGTTGTCCCTGGCTGCATTATCGGGCAAGTTTGCCGCTCAGCGGTTATTGAAGGCGGAAGGAATGAATTCGGTGGGATTCCCGGCAACAGGAAAAAAAAGGAACGGAAGATGAATGGAGATTCAAGACTTTATGATTTGTTGGAGCAACTGGATATACAGTTCGACTATATAGAGCATCCACCTGTCCCGACGATAGAGACCGCTCGTCGCTATTGGGAAGGACATGACGCGAAACACTGCAAAAACCTGTTTTTGCGCAATCACAGGGGCGACAGGCATTAC
>JAISYY010000124.1 GCA_031269635.1 Tannerella sp.
CTATTCAGGATACTTTCTACATTCTCGACCGCATTGCCGTTTTCATTATAGATTCCTATAAGATATTTTCCTTTCCATAAGCATGGAATATCTCCGTTATAACGGTCTTTTATCAATAATTGTCCCTGTTTGAAATCAAGCGGCTGTTTGGAAAATGTGAAATATTTGTTGAGTATTTCTTTTGCCGTATCGTCGTTTCCTACATCTATCACAAAAAGTTGATAAATCAGATCTCCTTGTTTGTATTGGCAAACATATACTTTGTTTAGAAATTCGTGCCCTATATAATTAGATGTTATATAAGATTCCGAATGTGGAATTTTATTTTCTTCAGGAAATGCCCCGATAATTGCCGGATATGATGCGTCAGGCGTTGCGTTGGTAGCCAGCGCTTCGGCTATAATCCGCATAGCTTTACCGGTTTCCGCTTCCGACTGACTGCTTCTGATTTTAACATACAGCGGGCCGGCGAAGAAAAACAAACTGCTGTTATCACCGTGAGCTTCACTTCCTATCTTATAAAACGTAAGATCGGAAGAACGTTCCGATGCATACATGCCGAAAGCGTCTTCCGGTGTGGCATGGCGATATACCTGTACGGTAATGTAATCTTCTCCCCGATTATAGTCGCAAGCTGTCATCTCACGGAATCCGTTTTCGATGAACAGCGGAGCTGCACCGTTGATACGGTCAAACAGATTGTCAGGATCGAAAATCTCCTTTGATTCAGGCTTTTGCCAGCCCTTAACATTGGGAAACCATGACATTATTTCGTCCGGTGTTTGCGCCGTAACGGCCATCGGTAAAAAAAGAAACACACACAGTATGGAACGTATATATATCATATTCGTAAATTATGTTAAAAATACGTCGGGTATCTCCATGACAGGCTTTATTGCCGCAATCTTTTGTCCTACGTTAAATCCGGAAGGACAAGTTACTTTACATCCGCTTTTACAACTGTCGCATATATTTTCGGGCAATTTGAGTTCCGACAACGTTTCTTTGGATAATTGCGCATATTTATATCCGTATGTGTACATATAAGCCCTCATCATGTCCGGTATCGGAAGATGTTCGGGACACTGTTTGCCGCACTGTCCGCACTGCTGGCAATAGAGCAGTTCTTTATCGCGAAGTGATGCAAGATAATTGCGTTCCGCATCGTCCAATTCCGGCGATTTCACCGCCGCCAGACATTCGTCGAGTTCGTCATAATTGGTAAATCCCGGAATGATGGTTGTTATATGCTTATTCTCCCAAACCCATTTGAGGCAAGCCTGTGCATTGATTTTCTTTTTGCCGCCGGCATCTTCAACTCCTCCGGCCATCGTTTTCATCGCTACAAGGCCAATACCGGCTTTTGCCGCACGTTCAATGGCAGCTTCAGTTTCCGGGAGATTTCTCATTTTGAAATTATAACTCAGCAAAACCACATCATATATCCCCTTTTCGACGGCTGCATCCAACTGTTCCGGTTTGTGTGCATGAGTGGAGATACCTAAAAATTTAGCTTTACCTGATTCCTTTAATTTTTTCAATACATCAGTCACACGCGAATCTTTGACTGTTTCCACATCACTTATAGCATGGATGTAAAAAATATCAACATACTTTATTTTCAGGCGTTCAAGACTAACTTCGACTTTTTCCATAAATTTTTCTTCAAAATCTTCACGCAGAGGGTAATCAAATTTAACCTTCGTAGCAATAACAAATGAATCGCGAGGTTTTCCGTCAAAGAAAACACCCAGCATTTCTTCATTTTTTCCACCTTGATAGCCGTTGGCCGTGTCAAAATGTATTAAGCCGGAATTAAACGCTGCTCTCACGACACTCGAATTATCTGCGCGCATTACGCCCATGCTTAATATGGGCAGTTGCAAACCTGTACGTCCCAGCGTACGCACGGGCATTTCGATCCGCTCCTGCAGGGCGGATTCTACGGATGGATTCGTTCCTGCGGCTTTCACGTTTGCGGGAAAAAACGCTGCTCCCGCTCCGGCAGCGGCGGTCATACGAATAAATTTTCTACGATTAATAGCTGTCTGTTTCATTTTGTACACTAATTAAATGTTTATACTAAAGAAAAGGGATTAATAACCTCGCAAATGTAGTAATTATTCATAAAAAAAGCACTTTCCGACCGGCAGAAAATGCTTTTAAGAGTACAATAAAAAAACGTAAAAAAGATTACTAATTATTACCGTTCATAATTTTATCCATTTCTTCAAACTTATCCCCCATTTCCAGGTTATAGTAGATACTGCGCAAAGCCATTTTATTGTCTGAAGCATTCGGGTTTAATTGGAATGCTTTTTCAAAATAAGGAAGAGCTTTTCTGAAAAGATCTCTGGCTTTTTCTTTTTCTTCGTTGTATTTTTTTACGTCGGAGATGTTATTCGCTTCGTCCAACTGTGTTACTCCCTGATTAAAATAAATACGTCCGAGATTTGACTGGGATTCTGCATTTTCGCCGTCTAATTCTACCGCTTTTTTGAAAAATTCTTCTGCTTTTTCATAATCTTTAAGGCCGGATTCGTAGATACGTCCTGCCACATCATGCAGTTGAGCATTTGAAGGATCGTTTTTTATTGCAGTATTTATGTATTCGACCGCTTTCTCATTCTGTTCGGAATTGATATAGATACTGATAAGGTTCATAATGAAATACTCTTCTTTGGGAAAGATCGCCATCCCGTCTTCAAGTGTCTTCTGAAAATTAACGGTATCTCCCGATAATTTATATTCTTCGGCAAGGTATTGCAGCATATCATTTTTCTTGTAATCTAATTTGCTTGCGCGTTTCATCGCTTCGATTGCGATCGCATGGTCATTCAGCTGGCTTGCAGCGATAGCAGCATAATAATTAGCCAAAAGATAAATAGAGTCTACGCCTGCTTCCTCCGGTTTTTCACCCTCTTTCATCAGTTTACTGTCGGCTATTTCGATATACTGATTAAAGAAATCGAGCGTTTTTTTATAATCTTTTTGATCAAAAAAATAAGCGCCTCCGTTCAGATAATAAGACAGATTGGCCTTAAGGGTAGATTTTATATCTTTTGAGAATTTGGGCTTCACTTTTCCTTTTGCGTCAGGCAGATTATCCAGTTCATTTGCCTTTTTAAAATAGGGATATACATTCAGTAAAGCGTCATACATAACTGCTTCGTTAGGCTGCTGGCCTAATATCTGTTTTGTGTTTTCGGCAGTAAACTGTAAATCTTCAATTTGTCCTGCCGTATACCAGGTTTTTGCGTCGTTTTTTGTTTCATCATGTTCCAACGCACCTTTAATCTTCGTTCTTGCTTCTGCAAAATTTGGTTTTGCATCTTTTGCCAGTTTCAAAGCTTCCGAAACGGCTTTCTTTTGTCCGAAAGCAACGGACGCAATCAAGCACAGTCCAAGTGTTAATCCTAATTTGTTCATCTTCTGTGTAAGTAATTTGAAGTTAATAATTCTTATTCTAATTTATCATTATTTTCATCTTTATCCGTATTTTCAGCCGGCATAACATCCGCTTCAACCGTATCATTACCGTCAATTATGCCGGTTTCATCCGTACTTCCGGTTTCCGGAGACAGTCCTTTGCCTGCAATTTTTTCTTCCTCTGTTTCCGAAATCACCTTGCAAACCGAAGCAATCTCATCACCTCTCTTATCCAGATTGATAAGTCTCACTCCTTGTGTTGCGCGTCCTATGACGTTCAAATTTACAACATTTATCCGAATTGTGATACCTGACTTGTTAATTATCATTAAATCATTTTCGTCCGTAACGGATTTTATATCGACCAGTTTTCCTGTTTTTTCCGTTATATTAAGGGTTTTAACGCCTTTGCCGCCACGGTTTGTGACGCGATAATCTTCTATCTTCGAGCGTTTGCCGTACCCTTTTTCCGATACAACGAGAATGGATTCTTTCTCCGGATGTTTTATACAGATCATACCAATGACGCAATCATCGTTATCATCAAGCGTCATGCCGCGTACACCCGTAGCCGTACGGCCCATCACACGCACTTTGCTTTCAGGGAAACGTATCGCACGGCCATTCTTATTCGCAATCACCACCTCATTATTCCCGTTCGTCATGCGAACCTGAATCAGTCCGTCTCCTTCCCGTAGCGTGATAGCCAACACACCATTCTGACGCGGACGCGAATAGGCTTCCAGCAAAGTCTTTTTTATAACGCCCTGCTTCGTACAGAACAATAAATAATGCGAATTAACAAATTCGGCGTCCGAAGTAAGCTTTTTTACACGTATGAAAGCGTTCACGCTGTCGTCCGGATCGATATTGAGCAGGTTCTGTATCGCGCGGCCTTTTGAATTGCGTGTACCTTCCGGTATCTCGTATACCCTTTTCCAGTAGCATTTTCCTTTAGCCGTGAAAAAGATAAGCGTGGCATGCATGGATGCCGGGTAGATATATTCCACAAAGTCTTCGTCGCGGGTATCGGAACCTTTGGAACCTACGCCGCCACGCGCCTGCGAACGAAACTCGGAAAGCGGCGTACGCTTGATATATCCCAAATGAGAAAGCGTAATGATCATCTCATCGTCGGAATAGAAATCTTCCGGATTAAGTTCTTCCGAAGCATATACAATGTCCGTTTTACGCTCATCCCCGTATTTGTCAATGATTTCCTGCAGTTCATCTTTTATCACACCCATCAGGATTTCTTCATTTTCAAGTATTTCTTTTAAACGGATGATGAGTTTTTCGATTTCATCAAATTCGGCCCGCAACTTGTCCTGTTCCAGCCCCGTCAACTGACGCAAACGCATCTCAACGATAGCGCGAGCCTGTATTTCCGACAAATCAAAACGGGTTATCAAACCGGAGATAGCCACCTGGGGACTGCTTGAACTCTTGATTATAGCGATTACTTCATCAATATTATCAGACGCGATAATTAACCCCTGCAATATATGGGAGCGTTCTTCGGCCTTTTTCAGGTCATACTTCGTACGGCGGATAACGACTTCTTTGCGGTGCTCAATAAAGTAACCAATCATGTCTTTCAGGTTCATCAGTTTCGGGCGACCGTTTACCAGCGCGATATTATTGACACTGAAAGATGACTGCAGCGCCGTCATCTTGTATAATTTATTCAATACGACATTTGCATTTGCGTCACGTTTGATATCAACCACAATGCGCATTCCGCTGCGGTCGGATTCGTCATTTACGTTTGATATGCCCTCGATGCGTTTTTCGGTTACAAGGTCTGCGATATACTTTATAAGTTCCGCTTTGTTAACCAGGTAAGGAATCTCGTTTATTACAATCTTGTCATGCGCAGAAGTTGTTTCGATTTCCGCTTTCCCACGCAGGATAATACGTCCGCGTCCCGTCTCGAAAGCGTCTTTGACGCCTGCATATCCATAGATGGTTGCACCTGTGGGAAAATCGGGAGCTTTGACATATTTCATCAAGCCTTCGACATCAATCTCTCCGCGCGTATCTACATAAGCCTGACAGGCCAGCAATACCTCTTTCATGTTATGGGGAGGCATGTTCGTTGCCATACCTACGGCTATTCCCGACGCTCCGTTTATCAAAAGATTAGGTATGCGCGTCGGCAGGACAACCGGCTCATGCAAAGTATCATCAAAGTTTAACTGAAAATCAACCGTATCCTTGTCTATATCGCGCAACATCTCTTCGGCCAGCTTACTCAGGCGCGCTTCCGTGTAACGCATCGCAGCCGGACTGTCTCCGTCGACCGAACCAAAGTTCCCCTGCCCGTCAACAAGCATATATCGCATCGACCATTTCTGCGCCAGACGAACCATTGCAAAATAAACGGACGTATCACCGTGCGGGTGATATTTACCTAAAACTTCGCCGACAATCCTCGCCGACTTTTTGTAAGGCTTATCCGAGTTGTTGCCCAATTCGTTCATACCGAACAGGATACGCCGGTGGACAGGTTTGAAGCCGTCCCTGACATCCGGGAGGGCGCGTGAGACAATAACGGACATTGAATAGTCAATGTACGCGGATTTCATTTCATTATTAATATCAATCTTAATAATTCTGTCTTCAGTCATTTCTATATTTATTAGTTCTACATTATATCAGTCAGCTATACATTAATATATAAACTTCCTCATATCTCAAAAAAAGTGCACTAAAGTACTGCTTTTTTGATTCATGGCAAAATCAAAAGGCAAAAAAAAAACAAACGCCCCATTTGCGTTTTAACAAAATGTTGAAAATAAGGAAGGTGTGCATGAAA
>JAISYY010000154.1 GCA_031269635.1 Tannerella sp.
TTTTTCAAGTCCTTTTGCGTATGCAATCGCTTTAAGTGCCACATCATCCGGGTCTTCGCCGAAGGAACGCAGGCCTATAACCGGATTATCGGGGTTGCTGTTAACATCCGCATCCGGCGCGAAATTTATATGAATACCCATTTCGCGGCATTGCCGGCCGACTTCTTCCCCATACTGTTCAATCAGGTTTAAGTCCGATATAGCACCAATCATCATATTCTTCGGAAAACGAGTTGTATTGTTTAGCCTCATGGATAGTCCCCATTCGCCGTCGAGCGCAATGAATAAAGGGATACGCGCTTCTTTTTGAAGCTTGTTTGTGACGGCTACCTGGGCTTCCGGGTCGCCTCTCTGAAATAAAATTCCACCAATCATCCGGTTGTTAACAAGGTGAATAAGTTTCGTCAGGTTTCTTGTTTCGGCGACGGGTTCGGCGACAATCATAAAAAGTTGTCCGATACGCTCGTCTTCGCTCATGCTATTGAATACCGAATCTACCCAGTGATTCATTGCTTTTTCATTTACCGAAAGGAATAAATCGGGTTTAATCTGCGAAGATAGAGTTGCGTATGAAAATATAAAAAGAATAAATATATACTTTCGTTTCATGAATACAATGTTTGAAATTCCAAACGCAAAAGTAGTATTTTTCCCGAACCGGACGGTTTTTTTTTGTTTATTTATGAAATGATGACCCGGCTGAAAACATTTGGACAATTCAAATTGTCGCAAACTTGGATGAACCGTAACCGTCACCGGCGAGGGTGCAGTCCGGTGCAGTCCGGGTAGCGCCATTGGAAACGAAGCAATCCGGGTACAGCGTCGGAGCAAAAGCGTCTCCGGATTATTCCTCCCGATCTTTGTTTTCCAAAAATCCGAAATACGCCCGGGCCACATGTAATTCCCCGTAGGAGACATCGTCGTCCAGCGCCGCCTTTGCCTCCGAAAGGCTTGTATTGCCCGTTTTGCGAAAATAGTCGACAATCTTTTCGAGCTTGCCGGCCGGAAGAAACAGTTTCGCATCCAGTTCGCCCCCAGCGATGAAATGCGCCAGATGGTTTTCGATAGTCTGCCTGGTCAAGGCGCGCTCGACTGCGATTTCGTCGATGATTTTGCTGATTTTCTCGCGGAAGAGATTGAGGCTGATGCGGCGGGTATCATCCTTTGGCGGTTTGGATTCGACCGGTAGCGGCGCATGCCGGAAAGGTATTTCCGATTCGTGCGTCACGCCGTTTTCGTCGCAATACGCCTTGACGATTTTGATAATGTCCGATCCGAAACTTTCTATCTTCTTCGCGCCGATGCCGTTGATTTGCAACAGTGCTTTCTCGTCCGTCGGCAGGTAATGCACCAGTTCGTATAACGCTTTCTGGGAAAATATAATGTAGGAAGGCTTCTCCAGTTCGGCGGCTTTTTCCCTGCGCCACGCGCGGAGGCGGTCGAACAGAACCGGATGCGCTATCGTTTTGCTGTCTATGGGCGAGAACTTGGGGCTTTCGTTCGGCTTCTCCTTTTCGATCGCTGCGATAGCCCTGGCACGAAGAAAATTCGTCAGGTCGAAGCCTGTCAGGCAGACATACAGGCTCTCGTACTTAATCCGGGCTTCGTCCGCCAGCCGGGTCACGGCTTCGCGCAGCTGTTTTTTCACCGTCTTGTTGTCGATGTCGAGGTCGGCCTTGGCGAGAGGAGCGAGTATCAGTGTTTCCGTCTTTTCGGAAAAATATTTGGCCGCCTGACCGATGCGTTCCTGCAGGGCGGCGTTCTGCGCCACGTCGGGCTGCTGCGGCAGGAGCCGGTCGATTTGCTGCCGGAAACGGCCGGCCATTTCAATGATATCCGTCTGAACGGCCGGCGACATACGGCTGAACAACTCGTACGTCTGCGTGGGAATGCTCCCTCGGTTATCACTCAGCACCTTTTCAATATACGAAATGCGATAACGGAGAACGTCAAAATGGAATAGGCCGGCGAGCTGTTCCTGCTGATACGCTATGTACGCCGCCTGGAACCGGTGTTCGTCGGGCTGGTTTTGTTCGATGCGCTGCGTGAAATTGCCGACGGTACGGTCACGGATGATGCTTCCCTCACGGATGGGCGAGCTGAGTACCATCCCTTCGAGCGTCTTGCAGCGACTGAGGGCGACGTACACCTGTCCGTGCGCGAACGATGCTTCGGCGTCGATGATAGCGCGTTCGAACGTCAGTCCTTGGCTTTTATGAATGGTGATAGCCCATGCCGGCTTGAGCGGGAACTGGATAAAATAGCCTTCTGTTTCTTCACGGATCTCTTGCGTTGTCTCGTCGAGGCTGTATTTCACGTTGTCCCATTTCTGCGGCGCTACGACGATTTCGTCCGTATCACCGGGACAGCGTACGCGGATTTCGAGGTCGTCAACATACGTGATTTTTCCTACTTTGCCGTTATAGAACCGTTTTTCGGGCGAAGTATCGTTTTTGACGAACATCACCTGTGCGTCTTTCTTCACCACCAATTCGAAATCGGTAGGATAGGCGTATTCGGGAAATGTTCCGGAGACCTGTGCGGTAAAATGGTATGCCTTGTTTGCGAGGGCGTTCAGCTTGCTTTCGTTGATGCGTTGCGCCTGTGCGTTGTGCGTGCAGAGGGTGATGTAACCTTCTTCGTCTTCCGGACGGAAATGGGGGATGTAGTGTTGATTCAGCGCGTTCAGCGTGTCCTTGTCGAGATCGTTATCGCGCACCCTGTTGAGAATTGAAATGAAACGGTCGTCCTGCTGACGGAAGACGTGCGTGAGTTCGATGCTTACGAACGACGTTTTCTGCAGGGCTTTGCTGCTGAAAAAATAAGGCGTGTCGTATCGTTCGAGCAGCATTTCGCGTTCGTCGTCCTTGACGATTGGCGAGAGTTGCTGCAAGTCGCCGATCATCAGCAACTGGATGCCGCCGAAAGGTTTGATTTGCGAGCGGAAACGGCGCAGGACGACGTCGATAGCGTCAAGCAGGTCGGCACGTACCATGCTGATTTCGTCGATGACCAGCAGGTCGAGGCTACGGATGATATTGATTTTTTCCCGGTTGAAACGCATCTGTGAAGGGTTCATCCGTTCGATACCGATCTGCGGACCGGGCGAAAGCTGAAAGAAAGAGTGAATCGTCACGCCGCGCGCATTGATAGCCGCCACGCCGGTCGGCGCGACAACGACCATCCGCTTCGGAGACGTCTCACGTAGGCGACGCAGGAAAGTCGTCTTCCCCGTCCCCGCCTTTCCTGTGAGAAAAATGTGCTGACCGGTATGCAACACGTATTTCTCAGCCAGTTCGAGTTGTTGATTTGTCTGCATGTGAACTTATATTTATGGGATGCAAATGTATAAAAAATATTGATAATTGATTCACCCAAGTTTGTGACAATTTGAATTGCCTGAAAAAAATAATGGGTTAAAGTTGTTGGCTGTAAATTTTTTACTATCTTTGCGACCGCTTTACGTAATCGCTGCCGGGAAAAGTGTTACCCGTTATGTTGCGTTTTGTTAGATTTTAAACATATAAAGAGCTTATAAACAATGGATTTAATTAAAGTTGCAGAGGAAGCGTTTGCTACCGGGAAGGGGCATCCTGCATTTAACAGTGGTGATACGATCACCGTATCTTATCGTATTAAAGAAGGTAATAAGGAACGTATACAGCAGTATCGCGGTGTCGTTATACGTATTTCGGGTCATGGGGTAAAGAAACGTTTTACAGTACGTAAAATTTCGGAAAATGTAGGTGTTGAGAGGATTTTTCCTATCGAATCACCTTTTATAGAAAGCATCGTTGTTAATAAGAGAGGTAAAGTTCGCCGTACAAGATTATATTATCTGCGTAGTCTTACGGGAAAGAAAGCCCGTATCAAGGAAAAGAGATTTTCTTCCTGATTAAATTGTTTGCGGGATGTGATGAAAGCAAAACAGGGTTATCCGAAATTCGGGCGACCCTGTTTTTTTTATTGCATGAGGCGCGAACGGGCTTTCCGGTATGATTCGATGAGGTCGGTCATCACTTCATCCACCGTCTCGGACCGGCGAAAAAGCGACGCTATTTGTCCTATCTCCAATTGTCCTTCATTCAAGTCGCCTTCAAAGATTCCTTTTTTAGCGCGTTTTTTGCCCAACAAAACGCGCAGTTCTTCGGCGGAGGCGCCGCGACTTTCGGCGGCTTCGACGGCCGTCATGAAATCGTTTTTTACAAGCCGGGTAGGAGAGAGCTTTTTCAATAAAAGCCGCGTGTCGCCTTCTTCGAGATTCAGACACCATTGTTTGAAATTTTCATGCGCGGAACTTTCTTTTGTCAGGGCAAAGCGCGTTCCGATCTGTACGCCGTCCGCGCCTAAAACTTCGGCGGCAAGCATGGCTTCGCCCGTCCCTATGCCGCCGGCCGCCAATAACGGGAGTGTGCTGACACGCCTTACGGCGGGAATGAGGCACAGCGTTGTCGTTTCCTCGCGGCCATTATGACCGCCCGCCTCAAACCCCTCTGCGACGATTGCATCTACTCCGGCGTCTTCACTTTTTACGGCAAATTTGGAACTGCTTACGACATGGGCTACTTTCACCCCGTGATTTTTAAGAAATCCCGTCCATGTTTTAGGGTTTCCGGCAGATGTGAAAACGATTTTGACCTTTTCCGAAACAATGATGTCCATGATTTGTTCAATTTCGGGATACATCAGCGGGACATTGACCCCAAACGGTTTGTCCGTCGCTGCCCGGCATTTGCGGATATGTTCGAGCAACGTTTCGGGATGCATAGAACCGGCTCCGAGCAATCCCAGCCCCCCGGCGCCGCTCACGGCCGAAGCCAGCCGCCAGCCGCTGCACCATACCATTCCTCCCTGTACAACAGGGTATTCAATTCCAAAAATTTCGCATATTCTGTTCATCGGTTTTTATTTTTTAATCCAATCATTCATAGTCAAGTCCCAGATCAATACCTTTTTTTATGGCCGGGACACCCTCCTTCATCCATACGGGCGCAGGCGCATCTTTCAGGTAATGGTCGAAAAACTGTTGCAGCCTTATTGCCATATCTTTACTGTTCCTGCGTTCCACGAGGTTATGCTGTTCGCCGTTGTACTGGAGCATCCACACCGGTTTATTCAACCGCCGCAGCGCCATAAAAAATTCGATGCCCTGATACCACGGCACCGCGCCGTCTTTATCATTATGCATAATAAGAACAGGCGTTTCGACTTTATCGGCGAAGAATACCGGGGAATTTTCCCAGTACAGTTCGGGCGCTTCCCATATCGTCGCACCGATACGGGACTGTCCCTGTTCGTACTGATATTCGCGGCTCAACCCCGTCTGCCACCGTATGCCGCCGTAGGCGCTAAACATATTTGATACGGGAGCGCCGGCGCCGGCCGCCCTGAACCGGTTTGTACGTGTGATGAGGTAAGCGGTCTGGTATCCTCCCCAGCTCTGTCCCTGGATGCCGATACGCTCCTTATCGACCCACGGGTTTTCGCACAACTTTTCAACGCCCGAAACAATGGAATTATATGCGCTTTCGCCGGGATGTCCCGTCGTATAGTGTATGTCCGGCGTAAAAACGATGTACCCGCGGCTGCAATAGAAGGATATGTTAATTGTCGAACGGCTGGGTACGGGGGGGATATATTTGAATAAATCATCCGAATGTTTCTCGTAATAATAGACGATTACGGGGTATTTTTTCGCCGGGTCAAAATCATCCGGCCTGTAAACGATTCCCTGCGCAGGCTTATCGTCGAACGTAGTCCACGAAAGGAGTTCGGCGCGTCCCCAGTTATACGCTCCCATCTGCGGGTTGATATCCGAGAGGCGTGTTTCCGTCTTCCATCGGTTTACCGTCACATATAAATCCGGCGAAGTATGAAAATTGTTTTTTTCATACAGGTATATTTCTTTATTTTTAGCTTTTACGGGCGTTGAAAACGTGTATTTGTCAATGATGAGTTTACGCAGCCCGGATTTATTGAGTTCATAGAAACCGTTCTCTTTTGTCGTCTCGTCAAAAGCGGATAGCATCATCGTTTCTTCCAGTTTGAGATAGCGGCTTTCCGGGTTGGTGCGGAAGTAACGCAGCCTTGTTTTATTGGCGCGTCCCACGCCTTTCGTTACGCAGACAGGCTGTTGCCGCCCTGACGGGTCAAGTTTCCAGGTATCATAAGCGTCGTTAACGAGCAGTTTCTCATCTTCCGTCCATGTCGCGATGCCGTAAGAACCCGGGTCGGAGGGTGTATTGTGTTTTTCGTTATGGAAATGAACCGTCAGGCCGTCCGTCATACACGTTTCTTTACGCGCAAGCAACGAATAGGCGTAATATTTGCGGTCTTTTATATCGTACCATGCCAGGTAATTGCCCTGCGGCGAAAAATGAAATTCGGCGCCAAGTCCCGTCTTTATTTTTTCGCACGTATGCTCCCGCAGATCCATGACATGGAAATCATTTGTGCGGCGGGCCGTAAGGTCCCAGGTTGATTCCAGCAGATAATTACGGTTTGAAAACCCCAGGGCAAACCGCCCGTTATTTTCGTCCGACACGTGTACGTTCGGAATATCTTCGTTCGCTAACTGATAAAATTTATAGTTGTCGTTCAGGTCAATATAAGCCAGGTAAGTTTTTTTGCGGTCATTGTCGAGTTCCGTTAATTGCTGGGGCTGTATGCGCGGGTCTTTCCAGTGCCATATATCAAGCGCGGCGCGTTCAAAGTCGGGGACAGACGTGTCTTTCGGCAGAACTTCGGGGGCTGTCCCCAGAAACAGGCGCGATTCGTCCTTACTGAACGCAGGCGTGTAATGTTCGCTGACACACCAGCCCGGCGATATTCCGGGTGTATTCTTACCGGCCTGTACGCCTGCGGAATCACTGCCGGGCGTATAATAATACAGTTTATATTCCCGTACGTCTTTTTTCACGGAGTCCCCTGTTGCCAGGAAGGCTAATTTGGCGCCTGATTCCGACAGTGTTATATTCCGGCAGTCCGTATGGCCGGACGATACATATCGCTTTATTCCCGTTGCCAGGTCCATGTATAACACACGGTTTATTCCCGTCGTGTCTTTCTTTTGCGGCTGAATAGCGGCTGCCAATATTTTGCCGTTATTATTGAACCGGTATTCCACAACGTCCGGGAGCGTATCTTTTTTTGCATCCCGCAAACGGTGAAGCACAAGCGTATATACCGTTCTGTTGTTTTTATCTTCGATCTTCGTTGTGTCGCTAAATGTATAAGCGATATATTCGGAAGTGTCCTTTCCCATTTTAAAATCAGCCACATCCGGTATTTTAGTTATGGAGAAATCCCCAAAAGCGACGATAGCCAGCGTGTCCTTCGGCATTTTTTCCGCTTTCGTTTTCTTTATTTTCGCTTCACGTATGACGTCGAAAGGGGCTTTAATCAATGCAACGGCATATTTCCCGTCAGGCGTGAGGGAATAGCGGTAAGCCCCCGGAACCGTTAACTGACGCGCCTTGCCGGTCTGTTTTATAAGTAACCGGTCGTTACCTTCCTGTTCTTTGATAATACATGCCGCATAATCGCCGTCGTTGGTTAAAGCCATCTGTTGCAGGCTTTTCCATGAGTCATATACGGTATGATCCAATACTTTTTTCTGAGCATGTACACTGCACGCAACCGTTAATGCGGCGATAAACGCAAAAACGCGGGCGGAGATAATTTTTTTCACTTTCATAATGTGTGTCATTTCAATATTTAACATCAATAAAACGCAATTTCTTTTTATATTCCGGGCAAAGATAACATATAATTTAAAATTCATGTTGTAAAACATATAAAAAAGATGTACGCCCTATTAAAACAAATTCTATATTTGCAATGTTTTATCGAAAAGATAAACAAAATGTATTCGTCGTGCCATATAAAAAAACAATTATAAATATATACGATGCTCTCTACCGAAAGAAAATACTTATCTCGTTTTGAATTAATTAACACGTCCGTGTTGGTTAATTCCGGATTTTTATTAGAGAGAGAGAGAGAGAGAGAGAGAGAGAGAGAGAGAGAGAGAGAGAGAGAGAGAGAGAGAGAGAGAGAGAGAGAGAGAG
>JAISYY010000198.1 GCA_031269635.1 Tannerella sp.
ATCCTTTACGCCCGAACGGGTGAGGGTGAAGTATCCGCTTTTCGTAAACCGGATGACGGCGCGCCGGTCGACCGTTCCCGCCTTCTCAAAAGTAAACTTCCCGTCGCTGCCGGTAGTAGCGCTAAGCGAACCGGTGGCGACAAGCACCCCGCCAAGCGGATTACCATTGGTATCGTATACCGTACCTGTCAGGGTCACATCCTGCATGACCACTTCAACCGGCTTTTCTACGACCGGTTCTTTAAGTACCGGTTTTTCTTCAATCACCGGTTCGTTATCATCTTTTCCGCACGAGGCGAACACTGTTGCGGCCATCATTAGCACCGCTAAAAATTTGAATTTCATTTTTGTTTTCATTTTTATTCAATTAAAAATATGGCTGCAACAGGGCAACCTTACTTTTGGTTTTTAAATTTATCCGTATCACTATCCCTATTATTAATTTGTTCATATTCAATTCGTTTTGATAATTCTACACAAAAAAAGCGTGTAACCCTTTTTGAAACCGGTTTACACGCTTAAACAACTATCAATATTGATTTTAACAATCTGCTTCTTCAAAACCGATACAAGATTATCAATCATTTTTATTTATTAAACCGGAGAAAATTCTCCCCACTTTAAGGATTATCTTAACCGTAATTTATCCGGTTATTCCGTTTTCACTGAAATAATCTCTTTGAAAGTTTCTATGTTAATGATTTCGATTGGAGGAAATTCGATAGATTTCAGAATGTTGAAATGATGATCGTTGGTAACAAGGTAGTCGGCGCCTGCATTAAGAGCACAATCGACAAACTTGTTGTCATCGAGAATGGTATGGAGAATTTGAAATCATTTGCAAAAATACGAATAATAATCGAATTAGCATGTAAACCAGTATGTCAAAGAGCGTTTTTTGATTACGAAACAGCGTTTGGGGGCAATCCGTTACGGAAAGTCTCCGTTCTACAATCCGCAACTACCATCCACCCATGTAACTGCGCAACAGGACGGCTGCAAGTACAGCCGACAATACAGCCGCTACGGCCACCGTCGCAATGAGGCTTGCCACAAAATAGCCGGTGTTTTTGTCGGTGGGGGTTTGCATCACCGGTTGCATTCCGGTGTAGAGCAGGTACAGGCCGTAAAGACTTGCCAGCGAAGCCAGCCATGAGAGCGAAGGTAGCAGGTAGAATATCCCGCCTGCAAACGTCGGCGTATAGGCATACGCTACCAGCGAAAAGGCTTTGTCGAAATCCTTCCTTGCGCCGAAATGTCCGGACAGAAAGTGTATGACAAACGCCGTTATATACACTCCGCCTGCCATCGTTATCCACTGGCTGACGGCTTGCCGGATTCCCCATCCTATTGAATGTACGTGTACGCCGAGAACCGAGTAGCCGATTAAGCCGTAGCCGACGAAAGCGGTAAGGGCGGGTATCAGCGACAATGGCAGTACATACGCTGTAAATAATTTCGTGTGGGGCGCGTTTTCGCCCTCGATGGCCGCCCATTCCTTTTTGGGGCTGACCAGAATGTTTTTTACTCTGTTAATGATGTCCATAATTTTTTTTATTTTAATATCCTGTTTTTGAGATACATTTTCTTCATCTGCGTTTCGATTTTAAAAATTGTTTGATGAGGCAAAAATAGAGGATAACGATTTCATGACATTACCCCCCAAAGAGGGTTTCTTCCGGCGAGGGGAGTAAAAACCCTCTTTGGGGGGTATCCTGATATTTTCTCTATAGCTTACTTTTACATTGTAAAAATTTATTATCGTACAAGGACAATGAAAAATGTCAGATTATTTATTCCGGTTGTTTTGTTCGCCCTGTTTTTGACGGCAGGGTGCCGTTTCGATCCCGCTTCGCCGGAAAGCGGAAGCCAACAGGTGATCGTCCGGAGCGATTCGTTGCCGGTGATGCACAATATAGACAGTCTGTTTGCAATATTTGTCCGGGCAGAAGGGCGGGCGCATGTGCAGGCCGCCAACGTGTTAAGCCGTAACATCTATGAACTGGGACACATTTACAGCGACACCGTATTTGCCGAAAATGTTTCCGTAACCGGATGTGACGCGCATATATACGGCGCAATGGCGTTATACAAGTTAGACCATGGCGACTATGCCTCGGCCATCTCGTTCAACAGGCAGAGCCTGGAACTGTATCGCGAACTGTGCGATTCGCTACGCATCGTGTATAAATTACAGAACCTGTACGTCAATTACAGCCTGACGGGACAATACGAACATGCGTTGGCGTGCCTGGACGAGAGCCTGGAGATTGCGACCACAATCGGCGACGAGCCAATGATTGCCAACACGCTGCTTTGCATGGGCGACCTGCATCACCGCAACGGCCACAACGAAATTGCCGCCGGATATTTCGAGAAAGGGTATGAGCGTTATGTACGGCTGGGAAACGTGAAACGAATCATTACCTCGCTCGTTGGCCTGTCGGTAGCCAACCGCGAACTGGATTATACGGACGAGGCATACCGTTATGCCCTGAAGTCGGATTCGCTGAGCCGTGAAAACGGGAATGATTTCTCCCGTATCGAAAGCCTGGGCACGCTGGCGACGGCGTATCAGAAGATGGAAGAGTGGGAGAAGGCGTTGGCGTGCTTGGACGAAAGCCGCGGGATTTGCGAACGGCTTGACCGTAAATCGTCGCTCGCAAACGTACTTTGCTGGACGGGCGAAGTACATTTCAAGAGCGGAAAAAATCCGAAGAAAGCAGAGGAATACCTGAAACGCAACATCGCGATAGGCGAAGAAATCAATAAACCGGACGTGCTGAACGAGGCTTACGAATACTTGTACAAACTATACAAGTCATGCCACAACAATGCCCTGGCGCTCGAAGCGCTGGAAAAGAACGTCGGAATGAAAAACAGACTCTACCGCGAAGAAATACAGGAGCAACTCGGCAACTTCCATGTCCGCTACGAAACGCAGGAGAAGGAACATCGCATCATCATGCAGGAGAAAGACATCAGCCGCCATAAGATGACGAACAAACTCATCCTGTGCATCGGGATACTTGCCGTCATCATCATGAGTATCCTCTACCGCTACATGCGCGGCAGAAAACGCTATGCGGAACAGCAAAAGTTGCTTGCGGAAAACAAAGTCAAACAGTTGGAACAGGAAACGCAACTTGTCGCCACGCAAGCCATACTCGACGGCGAAACGCAGGCCTCGCCCGCGACCTGCACGACGGACTGGGCGGTATCCTGACCGGGGTAAAACTGAACCTGCAGGAGATGAATATGGACGTATCCCCGAATTATCACGGCATGATGCACTTCCACAAAGCTATGGCGATGCTCGACGATTCCATGCACGAACTGCGCCGCGTGGCGCATCACCTGATGCCGGAATCCCTAAACCGTTACGGGTTGAAA
>JAISYY010000276.1 GCA_031269635.1 Tannerella sp.
ATGAAAAAATCACTAAACCGTTAAGTGAAAGCCGGATTTTTATCCCCGTATAACGGGAAACGAATTAAGAACGGGGGCGGTTACCGTTTGATGGAAAAGACGAATTCGACGCCGCCGCCCGGACGCTGTTTGACGTTGATCGTGCCGCCATGGAAATGTACCGCGTTTTTCACGACGGCCAAACCTAAACCCGTTCCGCCCATTTTACGCGAACGGCCTTTGTCAACACGGTAAAACCGGTCGAAAATATTTTCGAAATGTTCTTCGGCGATGCCGATTCCATCGTCACTGTAAGAGAAACAGTAGTAATCGGGATCTCCGGTATCACAGTCAATATAAAGAAATACTCTTTCTCCGGCGTACGCAATGGTATTGTCGACAAGGTTGCGGAAAACCGAGTACAGCAGCGAGTTGTTCCCGTCGCATACGAGCGACAGCCCTTCGGTACGGTTGCGTACGTTGATTTTTTTCTCGTGCAATGCCAGCGATACGTCGTGGAGCACGCTGGAAATAAGTTCGGCCAAATCAATCTTTTCCTTTGTAATGAATCCGGGGGCCTCGTCTATCCGGTTGAGGGTTGAAATGTCAAGCAGCAAAGACGAAAGGCGAGTGCTTTGTTTGTAGCATTTTTCGATAAAACTGTCCCGGATGTCCCCCGAAAGGTCTTTTACGTTTATGATCGTTTCGAGGTATCCTTGTATGCTGCTCACCGGCGTTTTGAGTTCGTGAGCGATGTTCTGTGTGAGCTGTTTTTTAAGGGCTTCCTGTTCTTCCTTCTGTCGAATCACCCGTTCCTGTTCGATGATGAGCGCCTGTTTCGTCTTTTGCAACCGGTTATAGATCTGCACGATATGACGCGAGATGTCACCCAGTTCGTCGTTCGGGAAATGCAGGGAAAATTCGTCCATATCGCCCTGTTCCGCTTTCGTTGCGAAATCTTTGAGGCGGTTTAAGTTTTGTCCGAGCAGATGCGTTATTTTATAGAAAGCGGTGATGAAAACCGTCAGAATGAGAAATGTAACCGAAAGGAACAGCGGGTCTACTTTGAGGCTTGATGCAAGAACAGAGTCGTAGGGGACGGCCGAACGGATGATATAATCGTCGTATTTCTTTGCCGAGAAGAAATAAACGCCGTTGAGATAGGCGGACGGACGGACGTCGTAACTGATGCCTTTACTCAAAGCCTGCCTTACTTCCTTGTGCTTGCAGTTTGTCCCAAGTATGGCCATGTCGGGAATTTCCGAATCGTATATTATCTTGCCCGAAAGATCGATCAGTGAAAAACGGGAAAGCTCCCCCAGGTCAAGATCTTCAATGGAATGGCCGCGCTTCAATTCCAGGTCAATGAAATCGTTATACCCCATCAACTTGCAGTTTAACAAATCGACCTTATATTTCTTCTCCCTTAAATACTGGAAAATGACAAAACACAAACTTATCAGTAGCAGTACCGATATTACCGACCAGAAGAGCCGTAAATGAAACATCGGATATGTCTTTTTAACAATAGTCATGACAACGCTCCTTCCCCTGTTATAACCAGTCTAAACTTCAAAGCAGTATCCATATCCCAGGCGGGCTACAATATTCCGGTCGTATGGCGTTATCTTTTTCCTTAGCCGGGTGATATGTACATCCACCGTGCGATCCGTAACAAACACTTCGTCCGACCACACGGTTTTGAGCAGTTCTTCGCGCGAAAAGACCCTGCCGGGTTTGTGCATCAATAGAAACAGGATTTCAAATTCCTTTTTTGTCAGGGAGATATCCGTATCTTCAACAAAGACTTTTTTGGATACCATGTCCAGTTTCAGTTTGTCGTACCGGAGCGATTCGTCTTCCTGTTCGTAAACGTCGCTGTTACAGTTACTCCTTCGGAGCACCGCTTCAATACGCGCCAATACTTCTTTTATGGAGAACGGTTTCGCAATGTAATCGTCGGCTCCCAGGTTCAGTCCGCATACGATGTCGTCTTCGGCGCCCCTGGCCGTACAGAAAATTATCGGGATAGAGGCGATCAGTTTGTTCTTTTTAATGACGCCCACCATTTGAAAACCGGAGATATCTCCCATCATAATATCAAGAATAATTAAACAGTATACCGTCAGATCCATACTCAATGCATCTTCGGCGGACAGCGCGGTATCTACTTCATAACCGGCTTTTTCAAGGTTAAACTTAAGAATCTCGCAAAGATTCTCCTCGTCATCTACTACTAAAATACGTTTCTTTTCCATGAGTTGTTTGGTTTTTTAGAGGCTATCGTTTGAAAACTTTTTCATTGTGCCGCCATGAGATTATATACACGTTACACCGCCCCCGCGAAATCATACGGAATGATTTCGCATCAGGCATAAAAATATCGGATTACACGAACATAATTATGGAACACTCAAAATTAAGTCTATTCATATTTTTCGGTTTTTACTCCTTTTTCAGTTTTTACTTCCTGCCCGTTACTTCTTCCGGGGAAGGACAACGTGCGGCAAAACAAGATACATCCCTGTCAGTTCATCAACGGTTCTGGCGTTTCCGCTCCGTTTCATCAAGTATGATTTTACGCATACGCATAAAATGAGGCGTTATTTCGACGTATTCATCGGCCTTAATATATTCGAGCGCATCTTCGAGGCTGAATATTATGGGCGGCGCCAGCGATGTCTTTTCGTCGGACCCGGAAGCGCGCATGTTCGTAAGTTTCTTCGACTTCGTGACGTTAACAACCAGGTCGCCTTCTTTCGTATGTTCGCCGGTGACCTGTCCCGCATAGACATCTTCTCCCGGGGCGATGAAGAAACGTCCGCGCGATTGCAGGTTATTCAACGCATAGGCAAACGCATTCCCCGTTTCCATCGCAATGATAGACCCGTTCTGACGGCGTTCGATTTCGCCTTTCCAGGGCTGGAACTCCAGGAAACGGTGCGCCATGATCGCTTCGCCGGCCGACAGTGTCAGGACGAGGTTGTTAAGTCCGATAATGCCGCGCGAAGGGATATTAAATTCGATGAATGTGCGTCCGTTCTTGCTTTCCATCACCGTCAATTCGCCCTTGCGCTTCGTAGCGACGTCGATCACACGGCTTGCGTACTCTTCCGGCAAGTTGATCGTCAGATGCTCCACCGGTTCGCATTTGACGCCGTCAATTTCCTTGACGATGACCTGCGGCTGGCCGACCTGCAGTTCGTATCCTTCCCGGCGCATCGTCTCGATAAGTACCGATAAGTGCAACACGCCGCGCCCGAACACGTTCCACGAATCGGCCGCGTCCGTCGGTTCGACCCGCAGAGCCAGGTTCTTGTCCAGTTCCCTTTCCAAACGCTCGAAGATATGGCGCGAAGTGACGAATTTACCGTCTTTTCCGAAGAACGGGGAGTTGTTTATCGTGAAAAGCATCGACATCGTCGGTTCGTCAATCGCAATCGTCGGCAACGGTTCGGGAACATTCACATCCGTAATCGTTTCCCCGATTTCAAAGCCTTCAATACCAATCAGAGCGCATATATCGCCCGACGAAACCGCGTCGACCTTCTTCCGTCCCAGCCCTTCAAAGACGTCTATTTCCTTTATCTTTGAACGGACTTGCGACCCGTCGCGTTTGCAAAGCATCACGTCCTGTCCTTCGCGCAACTCGCCACGGTGAATACGCCCTACGGCAATACGTCCGACGTATTGCGAAAAATCGAGCGACGTGACGAGCATCTGCGCCGGTCCTTCAAGCGTTTCGGGTTCGGGGATATATTCGATTATATCGTCAAGCAAGGTATAAATGTTATCCGCCGGTTTTTGCCAGTCGCGCGACATCCATCCCTGCTTCGCCGAGCCGTATATGGTAGGAAAATCCAACTGTTCCTCCGTCGCGTCAAGGCTGAACATCAGGTCGAACACCATTTCCTGCACTTCCGACGGGCGGCAGTTCGGCTTGTCCACTTTATTTATCACGACAATCGGTTTCAATCCAAGCCGAATCGCTTTCTGCAACACAAACCGCGTCTGCGGCATCGGGCCTTCAAACGCATCAACAAGCAGCAGGCAACCGTCCGCCATGTTCAGCACACGTTCCACTTCGCCGCCGAAGTCGGCATGTCCCGGCGTGTCAATAATATTAATCTTATAGTCTTTATAATTGATAGAAACGTTTTTTGCCAGAATCGTGATACCCCGTTCACGTTCCAGGTCGTTACTATCAAGAAACTGGTCCGGCTCCGCCTGTCCCTCCCGGAAAAGTTTCCCGGCCAAAAGCATCTTGTCGACCAGCGTAGTCTTCCCGTGGTCAACATGTGCAATAATAGCGATATTTCTAATTTTTTGCATAAAATCCTGAATCTTTCGAGGGGACAAATGTACTGCAAGTTAAGGG
>JAISYY010000048.1 GCA_031269635.1 Tannerella sp.
TTTATGTACAAAAAGCATCGCTTTTAAGTACAAAACTCTATTTTTTAGCGTATTCCAAAAAATAAACAGCAGAAAGGACTAATTTTTAGCCACTTCTGCCGCTTACTTTCATTTTGGACGAATTAGTCCCGGAAAAATACTTTATTCTTCTTCCGGAATCGTCAGATCCTGGGGCAACGTCTGCGAAGGCGTTACCGTACCCGCAGGTTCGGCTTCCGGTTGTGCTATCCCGAAATCGGGAGCGGATGTATTGACCGGCGTGCTTACATTCTCAATCACCTCGGAATTATTCGACACGGATACTTTATCCGGGATGAATGCGGTGATGCTTATGCAAAAAAGGACAAGGAATCCGGCCAGCATCCATGTTGCCTTTTCAAGAAAATCGGTCGTCTTGCGAACGCCTAAAACCTGGTTTGAAGAAGAGAATCCGGCCGCCAGCCCTCCTCCTTTGGAATTTTGTATCAATACGATCAAAACCAATAACACTGAACAGATAAGAATCAAAATTGAAATAAAAACGTACATTTCTCTATTTTTTTATGTTAATAATTTTCTCTAAATATCTAATTTGGTCTGCAAAGTAAACATTTTTTTCCGGATATTTCAAACTTAAAACGCGAATAATTTCCAACGCTTTGCCATATCGCTTTTGACGAATATACACACGAGCCAGAGTTTCAGTGAAATACGAATCATCAAGAGTCGCTTTTTCAAATGTATCCGGCTCATTATTATTTCCGTCTTCCGGATCTTTTTCTTCGTCTGTCCCTATGTTAACAGGCTTCAAACGGGATCTGTGCTGTTTACTTTCATTTTCGATGAAGTGGTCAATCAAATCCTGACCTTTCATACGGTTTTCCCCGCCATCTTCCGGCAGCAGATCATCAACGTTCGTTTCCAGCCAGCTCACATAATCCGAAGCAGATGCAGGCGGAGGCGCCGGTGACGGTTCCGCCGACAATATTTTATCTATCAACCGGATCGTGTCTTCCGTCTGATCTTTCCCGGCAACCGGCTTGTATTCTTCCCGTTTGCTTTTATCGTTTTTAGCGCCTTTAATCAGTATGAAAAGTTGCATGCGGTCAGGAATGTAAACAGCCATCCGCTTCAATTCCTTGTCCAGACGCACATCGTCAAACAGCGCAAGATTTTTCAGGTAAAGCATCCTTACCGCATGAAAATACGGAAAATCATCCACCATCTGCCTTAGTTCAACTAAGGATGATTTTGTAAGTAAAGACGGGTTTACCATCCACTGATATATCTCTGCGCTTGTCATAACCTACCAGTTAGCTACTGTTCCATTATAAATCTGATCTACAATCTCACTTATGATTAACTCGCACAACTGTTCCTGTACCATATCAATCGTGTTTTCATTGCTAAACTCCTGATAGGCGGAAAATGTTTGCTCGAAATCTTCTTCAGGATTTGTCTGATTGGTATACCTCACACGGACCGTAATTGAGAGACGCGTCTGCGATGCATACGCATCTTCTTTAACAGCCTGCGGCGTAAGCGTATAATTTGTGATTTCACCCTCCAGCGCAAGATCTCCTCCATCACGCAAAACCTGTAATTTTGTCTGACGGGTATATTTGTCCTTCAACGCCTCGGTAAATTTCTGTGACAACGGGGCATAAATCAACGGAGCCATATTCGGAAAATCCTTTATCGAAATCGAACTGACTTTCGTATAATCAATCGAGGAACCGCTGAAAGAATACGAAATGGTGCAGGATGAAACGAGCCATCCGGCAAACAGCAATAACATAAAACGGTTCAATTTCAGCATACGTCTATTCCAGTCCATATTCTTTTATTTTACGATACAAGGTGCGTTCCGATATCTGCAAGTCGGACGCTGCATTCTTGCGGCGTCCGTTATGCCTATCTAAGGCTTTGCATATCATTTCTTTCTCCACATCTTCCAGCGAGAGGGTTTCTTCTACCGTTTCGGCATCTTGTATGGACGTCTGACGTATCGGCGTCACAGGCGCCGGAGCATATACATTATTATCAACCGGCCGCATCTGGACATTGCCGTTCATGATATCATGCACTAATTTCTTCAACTCGTTGACGTCCTTTTTCATGTCAAACAGTACCTGGTAGAGAATCTCCCGCTCGCTGTTGAAAACTTTCTTATCATCATTATAATGCGCCAGTACGGGAAGTTTTTCCATTGAAATATTGGGAAGATGCAACTTCAATACATCTGCCGTAATCTCACGCGTTTCTTCTATGACCGAAATCCGTTCCACAATATTTTTCAGTTCGCGCACATTTCCCGGCCAACGGTACGAGAGCAACAACTGACGCGCCCCGTCGTCAAGGTGGATAGCCGGCATACGGTATTTATCCGCACAATCGCTTGCGAACTTCCGGAAAAGCAACAGGACGTCCTCATGGCGTTCCCTCAGGGGAGGTATGCGTATGGGCACCGTACTTAACCTGTAATAAAGGTCTTCGCGGAATTTGTGATGCGAAACGGCCTCGACGAGATTGACATTCGTTGCTGCAACGATGCGGACATTTGTCTTCTGGACTTTTGAAGATCCGACTTTCATAAATTCGCCCGATTCGAGCACACGCAAAAGACGCACCTGCGTCGATAGCGGCAATTCGCCCACTTCGTCCAGGAATATAGTCCCACCGCCAGCCACTTCAAAATAACCTTTCCGCAAATCTTTCGCGTCGGTAAAAGATCCTTTTTCGTGACCGAACAATTCCGAATCAATCGTCCCTTCCGGTATGGCGCCACAGTTTACGGCGATATACTGGGCATGTTTACGCGGACTGTTCTGATGCACAATCTGCGGAAAGACCTCCTTCCCTACCCCACTCTCGCCCGTTATTAACACAGACAAGTCCGTAGGAGCCACTTGTAATGCCACATCAATAGCCCGATTCAACTCCACATTATTGCCGATAATGCCGAAACGCTGTTTTATCTGCTGTATATCATTATTTGTCATATTTATCAACTGCTATTATTTCAGTTCGACTGACAAAATTACAACATTTATCCTGTAAATACAAAATTCAAGCGCAGATTTTTATCGAACCTGCCTAAAATCTGCACATACATCGCTAATTATTGAAAATTGCTCCCCAATTTAAGATCAAACCTGTTTTTGGGGCTTCCTCAAACCTTGAAAATTTGTCTGACCAGCCCGTTTTTCCACTCACGTTTTTCCAATCAAATAAAAAAAAGAGAACCTGCATACGCAAATTCTCTTTTTTCAAGTTGTGTGCTTTTTCATCCTACAACTTTTGCCAGTTCTGCGCCGGGTTTAAACTTAACGACTTTACGAGCCGGAATGTTAATCGACTCTTTTGTCTTCGGGTTAACACCTCTGCGTGCAGCTTTTTCAGTTACAGAAAAAGTGCCGAAACCTAATAAAGATACCTTTTCACCTTTTCCTGCTGCATTTTCAACTGTTTTAATAAAAGCATCTATTGCTTTTTTTGCATCTACTTTGGAGAGTCCTGCCTTTTCAGCGACTGCACCAACAAATTCTGTTTTGTTCATAGAAAATAAATTTTTAATTAGTAAACATATATGACATGCGAAAATATCTTTCTTCTACATCCATTTGCGGCGGTAAAGATAAACTTATTTCTGTAATCATGCAATTTTTTTGTCCTTTTTTTGTACAAAACGTATGTTTTTCAACATAAAAAGACCGAATAATGCCATTTTTTTGTATTTTTGCCCCCAGATAATAATAATACAACGAATGAATCAACGTAGTTTTAATCCTTATTTTAACATCCCGGCAGTGACCAAAAACCTGATTATCATCAATGCGCTTTTTTGGCTCGCTACCATCATCATGACAAAATTGGACTTGACGGACATGTTGGGATTACATTATCCGGCTTCCGGCGGGTTCCGGCTTTACCAGATAATAACGTACATGTTTATGCACGGATCAATCAGTCACCTGTTTTTTAACATGTTTGCCGTATATATGTTCGGGCGCATACTCGAATCCGCATGGGGTTCCAAAAGATTCCTTACTTACTATATGATTACCGGCATCGGTGCGGGACTGATAAATATCCTGGTAGCCTATATCCGGATAAATGCCGTCGAAATGGATTTAAGCCCGGAGGTGATCGCCGAAATATACAGCAACGGTTATAGGATTATCAAACAGGGAATGAATTATACCGACCCGGTACGCGGCCAGTTGAACATTTTAATTAATACGACTACGGTCGGGGCGTCAGGAGCCGTGTTCGGGATTCTGCTCGCATTCGGAATGTTATTTCCCAACATGCCTTTATATATAATCCCGTTTCCCTTTCCCGTAAAAGCAAAATACATGGTCACAGGATATGGAATTATAGAGCTTTTTGCGGGGTTTGCGGAAATAAGAGGCGACAATGTGGCCCACTTTGCTCACCTTGGAGGGATGTTGTTTGGCATATTTCTTGTGCTCTACTGGAAAAAAAAAGATAGAAACAATGGGAACTATTTTTACTGAAATAAACCGGAGGTTTAATGCCGGATCCATATTAACCAAATACATATATATAAATGTATGTGTTTTTATCGTGATAAGGCTGCTGATTATCGTCATGCGCCTGTTCATGACGGATGCGTCTTATCTCGAATATATACAGATGCCTTCGTCATGGCAGTTGCTGCTCTACCGCCCGTGGACAATCTTCACCTATATGTTTGTACACTTCGATTTCCTGCACATACTTTTCAATATGTTATGGCTTTACTGGTTCGGAAAAATATTCCTTCTATTTTTTAACGGGCGTCAAATGGGCGGATTATACGTGCTGGGAGGCATTGCCGGAGGATTGCTGTTTATCCTGTCGTACCATATATTCCCTTTCTTCAGGCAATATTCCGACAACAGTTTCCTTGTTGGCGCCTCAGCGTCAATCATGGCAATCGTGTTTGCCGTATCGTTTTATCAAAAAGATTATGTAATAAACATCCTCCTGCTGGGGCGCGTAAAACTGATTTATCTTGCCATAGGAGTGTTGCTTCTTGATATCATTGCCATTACTTCGGAAAATACCGGCGGACATATTGCCCATATCGGAGGCTCGCTGCTGGGGATACTGTTTGCCTCTCAATACCGGAAAGGAAAAGATATCACAAACTTCATGAACAGGTTGATTGATAAATTTGTCAACCTTATAACTCACAAACCGTCTTTCAAGGTTTATCGCAAGGAAACGGACAAAACCCGTCCTCAAAAAAACCGCCGTACGGAAACGGATGATGAATATCACCGCCGTAAAAATAAAGAAAACCGCGTGATTGACGAGATATTGGATAAACTTAAACGTTCGGGATATGAAAGCCTTTCGACGGAAGAAAAAAAGAAACTGTTCGATGCGAGCAGAAGGTAAAAAAAAGAAATGGTTAGCGCCATTCAAACTGTTATTTCAGTCCTTTTTCGCCTCACTAAACATTGTTTTAGCGCTATGTCTCGTCGCGTCCGCTTATTCCGACATGATATCGCCGGTAAAAAACATCCTGTTTGCATACCTCGGACTTGTCTTCCCGATTCTATTATTTGTAAACATCTGTTTTTTCATCTATTGGATGATTATGAAAAAATGGTCGATGATATTCGCATTGGTATTAACTTTTGCCGTCTGCCGGATGCCGATCTTGCGCTATTGCCCGCTTCATATCCCGACAAAGATATTACCGCGCGAAAACATGATAAAGGTCCTTTCATATAATGTAATGAGTTTCGCATACAAAGAGCACAGTAAAGACTCGCCGAACAAAATAATACGGTATATAGCGGAATCGGATGCGGATATTGTCTGTCTGCAGGAGTACATGGTCAGTTCGCGCCCGGACCTTATGACTTCCGAAGATATTGCCAAAGCGCTGCCGATGTATCCCTATATTGCGGAAGTATTTTTTTCATCGCCGGACAACAACCGTTACAAATACGGGCTTGCCGTACTGTCTAAATTCCCTGTCACCAAATCGCGGAGAATAAACTTTCCGTCCGTATATAACGGATCTTCCATGCATGAAATAAATATACACGGGAAAAAAATTGTCCTCGTCAACAATCATCTGGAATCATTCAAACTGACAATGGAAGACCGTTCCAAGTATTCGGATATGATTACGCACGTACGTCTCGAATCATTCGACGAGCTTCGGGGTTCCATTCAGAAAAAACTGGGACAAGCGTTCCGCATACGTGCAAACCAGGCGGAATTGATTGCCGGCGAAATACGTAAAGCAAACGGATACTATACAATCGTTTGCGGAGATTTCAATGACACGCCTATATCTTACGCCCGCCATACGATTCAAGGTTCGCTATCGGATGCTTATGTAAAATCCGGTTTCGGTATGGGAGTATCCTACAACCAGAATTTCTTCCTGTTCCGCATAGACCATATATTATATTCGCCGGGCATGGAGGCATACAATTGCAAGGTCGATACACGCATCAACCTGTCCGACCACTACCCGGTATACTGTTATCTGAAAATCCATTAATGCACTAACATTTACTAAAACCGGATTTTTATGTTGTAAAACATAAAAAAACAAACCTGCTGTTAAAACAAATAGTATATTTACCGTGTTTTATCGAACGCATAAAGATGCTTGTTTTTTTTTTGCAGAAATCCGTAATACCTGTTTTATTTTTTGCAGAAATCCGTAATTTTGGGATGGATTGGCTTATTAATATTGATTATTCCTATTTTTTGCGCCCGGAGAGGGTGTTTTTATTATTTACTGCAAATTTTGCATCCCAAGAGGATGAAAATCAATTTTACTTATTGCCGGCAGATACCGACCTTTGTAGCAAAGGATAATTACAAATTTACGGAGATGGGAAATTCAACGTTGTATTTGAGTGATATTTCAGCATATCTGGGGCCTGTGGAAGAAAGACGTTGCGTTGACGCCTCATATAGGAACAACGGAATATACGGCAGTTGTTTGCAGGCAACTTATGGAAAAAGAAGCAATTGAAAACAAAATAACGGAAATATAATAAAAAAGATGAAACGAATTGCAGTAACAGGTTCCGGCAGTCGCGAAGACACGCTCGTCGCAAAAGCACTGTCGATCATGTGCGGATATGATTTATGTATAAGTCCGCCCTTTTCGCAAACAGCCATCAAATATGGCATGAGTATGGACATCGAAATGTGTCAATGGCCGGATTCGTATGTATATTGCTTAGATGTGTTCACGGAGCGCATCATAGTAGAACAACAGTATGGAGGAAATTTTGTTTCGGACGGGAGCGTCTTCAAGGAACTGGTATGGCTCAAATGCCGTTATCCGCATCTGGAACTGATTTACGAACAATCCATGATTCACAGCCTGGAAAGAGTGGTCGTGGCATATAGCGCCAAAAACTACGATATTATTTTTCACCTGTCCGGAAGGCAAAAAAGCAGCATCACGGGAGATTGTCTGCCGCAGTTGCTTGATATGTACGGTATTCCTTACAAACCGATCCATTCGCCGGACAGTGAAACCGACCTGAAGGCCATGGTGGAATATTTAGGCATATCGCCCGTCATGTCGGCTTCTTTTTCCCTGTCAAAAGCCACGCGCGAATTGACCTTTAAATAAAATGACCTCCAACCATGAAAATCGCAATCAGCGGGACGTACTCAACGGGGAAGACAACCCTAAATTGCTGAAAACATACGGTGAATTGGGATTTTGGCCTGTCGAAGTGCGGGGCACTCTTCCCGAACGCCTGCATACGGTTATAAAACGGCTGGGATTGAAAACTATGCGAAGCGCTGATGAAGCGATCCGATTGGCTGAACTGTTTAAAAAAAACAGTGCATACGCTGACTTCGACTCGGAAAAGGTCGTGAGAAATAAACTGCATTTTCCATAAAAACCGAAAAATAATCTGCTAATAAAGCCGATTGCCAAAAATTTTATGTATATTTGGCGCGTTATTTTTAATAAAATTATATTGGTATTCATGGATACACAGAAACACCTGTTTGATATCATCCGTTCGCAGATACCGGATCAGTATCGTATAGCGGATGTAATAGCAGAATTATTGGGGATCGGTTCGGATTCGGCCTACCGGCGGATTCGCGGGGAAAAGGATTTGTCTTTTTCCGAACTGGAGAAACTGTGCCGGCATTTCCGCCTGTCGGTCGATGAAGTATTAAACGCAAGTACCAGACAGGGCGTACTTTTCCAGCATACATCAGTCAACATGGCCGATCCGGCGAGTTATATCAGCTATATTGAACGCCTGTCGGCCACGCTTTCCGTTCTGCGGAACACGGACGATTGTGAAATGTTTTTTACGGCGCAGGATATTCCCTTTTATCATTTTCTGAAACACACGGAATTGCTCTTTTTTAAACTGTATGTCTGGCACGACGTGGTCAATTCGGAGCGAATCTCTTTTCGCAGATTCTGCGACGACCGGCTGGATCAAAAAAATATTCTGCCGATATACGAACAGATGTATCAGTCGTACATGCAGATACCAAGCCGTGAAATATGGACGAACCAGACGGTGGATACGATTCTGC
>JAISYY010000324.1 GCA_031269635.1 Tannerella sp.
ACAACCAAAGTCGATGCCATTTATCGACGCCTCAAATACAAACCGCTACCCTTTACAAAACGAAAATTTGTAGTGCACAAATCGGAATTCGAAAAAATGGACTTGGCCTATTTACAGCATTTTATAATCTGATGAGCTGCAATGTGGGTTAACATTCCCGCAGGCTACCGGCCAATGTCATCAAGTTAAGAAAAAAGCCCGGATTGCCCGAAGCATCGATAATGAAGCGACAATTTGAATTGAAAATCGACGTAGTCAAATGCACCCATTTCCCCAGGGCTGACGCATCTATTTTTTTTAGGAGCTCAATGAGATATTGCTTGTCCCATCCGTTTTTTAATCGTTTGCCCCTTACCCCAACCTTCGTTGTTTTCTCATTTTTGAGCAGGTTCAACGCGATGTGGTTCAGGATGGAATAGTTTTGAGCGGCAAAGACGCTTCTTTTCCGTCCCAACAACGGTTACGGACTGTCCGGACCGGCAATCAGCGCTTTTATAAAACAAAAAATAAACCATCCGCAAACCGACAGCTTAAAAATCATCCCCAAAATAAAACCCAAAAACGCCCCAAAGCCGGCTTTAAACGCTTCGGGTGCTTTTTTTCCGGCAAACAGCAATTCGCCAAGCACAGCGCCCAAAAACGGCCCGATAATCAAGCCCCACGGCGGAATTATAAATATTCCCGCAATCATCCCTGCGATACATCCTATATTTCCCCACTTACTCCCGTTCCATTTTTTCACTCCCAGAACCGGCAACATATAGTCTGCCAGGATTGTGAGCGTAACCAGCAACAGCCACAGTACAAGTTGAGTTGTCGTAAACTGCACCCGCTCCGTGAAATGTAACAACAATAAACCGGCATACGACAAAGGCGGGCCGGGAAGCGCCGGGATAATACTCCCCAACAGCCCGGTTATCAAACAAACCGCACCCAACGCAATAAGTAAAATCTCCGATACCATGACTTTAACTTTTTTACTTTTCCAATATCATCCTGCTATTTGCCGTCGGAAAGCGCCATGCCTTTCCGCAGCTATTTCAACCCAATTACTCAAAACGCCAGTTATTATCCGGCTTCGTACCGTTAAGGAAATCTTTCACCGGCATCCGTTTTTTCCCCGACAGTTGAAACGACAATATTCGTATAAACCCGTCTGTTGTAGCCACATCTATAAAATGTTTGCCGTCCGTACCGACAGTCCCGGGAACAAGGGAATGACGCCCGTCCCGTTTCTCCGTTTGGAAAATTTTCGCCGGTATGCGTTTGCCTTCGGGGGTGATTAACTCCGTCCATGCAGCCGGATAAGGCGACAGTCCCCGTATAAAATCATAGATGCGGCCGGTCGTTTGCCGCCAGTTTATCCGGCATGTTTCCGTAAAGATTTTGGGCGCAGGATGCAATTCTTTTACCTCGTCATAGAATGTTTCCTGCGGTATGGATTCAATACGCCCGTCCTTTTCAATTAAAAGATTTACCGTTTCGACCACCAGTTTCGCACCCATTCTCATCAGCGCGTCATGTACCGTTCCGGCGTCATCCGTTTCCGCTATCGGCAACCGTTCCTGACGGATAATACGGCCTGTATCAATCTCGTGCGTAAGAAAGAAAGTCGTTACGCCGGTTTCTTTTTCCCCGTTTATTACCGCCCGGTTAATCGGCGCCGCGCCGCGATATTGGGGAAGCAGGGAAGCATGAAGGTTAAACGTACCGAAACGGGGCATATTCCAGACAATCTCCGGCAACATCCGAAACGCGACTACAATCTGCAAATCCGCCTGTAACGCCTGCAATTCGCGAATAAAAGATTCGTCCTTAAGTTTTTCCGGCTGAAGCACCGGCAAACCTGCAGAAACGGCATACTGTTTCACGGCCGACGCCTGAAGCACATTCCCGTGACGTCCCACGGGCTTATCCGGCATCGTGACCACGCCCGCAACACGGTATCCTCCCTCGACAAGCGCCCGCAGGCTTTCGACGGCAAAATCCGGCGTCCCCATAAACACGATCTTCAAATCATCCTTTGTCATATTCTGTTTTTACATATAAGAATTAATACCCGGCAAATATAATTATTTTTATTCTCATGCAGCGTTTTTATCAAAGATTACATCTAAATATTCGGAACATTTGCTATTCGAGAATAGACTTGTTACTTTTGTATCACTATTAAACATTACAACAAATGAAAAAATTGAATCGTAAATTCATCAAAGGAGCAAATTGGGCGTTAGCCGGACTGATGTCCTTACTCGGGTTTTCCTCTTGCGGAGAAATCGGAGGATGCGCTGGCAAAGACGACATTCAAGCGGAGTACGGCACACCTTATGCAGAGTTTATCGTATCCGGTAAAGTGACGGATTCGGATAACCGGGGTAAAGTGACGGATTCGGATAACCGGGGATTGCAAGGTATAAGTGTTATTGTCTCCAAAGCAGACCACCATCAACGCGCCACATCCGGCTTTATACCGGATCAAAACGTCATTACCCAGGAAATACAGGATACTTCTTATACGAAGGAGAATGGAAATTTCGAATATTCTTATAACGGATTTCCGACCAATGACTCCATAAATATCCATATAAAATTTGAAGACTTATCCGACAATGTACGTTATGAAGCGGATTCGGCAAAAGTCACCTTTTTCAGCTCGGAACTGAAAGGAGGAAATGGATGGTATGAAGGCAAGGC
>JAISYY010000056.1 GCA_031269635.1 Tannerella sp.
CCCGGAGAAGAATTTTTCAGTTACTGTGTGCAGGCGCCTGTTTATCCCTATCATGTACCCTATCGTTGCCTGTACTCCCGAAATATCAACAACCTGTTTATGGCCGGACGAAATATTAGCGTTACTCATGTAGCCTTTGGCTCCATAAGAGTTCAACGCACTACCGCCATGATGGGTGAAGTGGTAGGAATGGCCGTGTCAGTTTGTAAAAAATATAATATCCTGCCGCGGCAAGTGTATTTGGAACATTTAAATGATTTGAAAAGTTTGATGAAAGCGGGTATACCTGCTGTTGAATGACGTCAGCGAACGCCTGACAGACGACGCTCAGCATCATCGATTGCAGAGCAGCGCCGGACAGTTGGAATGATATTTTAGAGTATCAAACATAATAACTTATAAATAATTAGATATGAAACTTTTACTGATTATTTTATGTATCCCTGCAACATTATTAGTCTGTCGAGCACAAGAAACAGTTCATCCTGACGACAGAAATAAATGGGAACTTGCATGGTCGGATGAATTTAATTACAGCAACAGAGATGAATTATTGCTGAACTGGGAAGCGCAAAACGGTGCGAATACTCATATTTTATGTAGCCGATGGGAAGAAAATGTTGAAGTCGGTAACGGCGTCGTGAAACTCGTTAATCGCAAAGAAACCCGCGCCGGTCAAGATTGGACTTCTGCAAGCATCTGGACGCGAAGGTATTTTAAATACGGCTATTTCGAGTGCCGATATAAATATGCTTCCGAAACCGGTACTAACAACTCGTTCTGGATAATGACACGCGGTCAGGATTCCGACCCGAAAACCGGAAAACGGTTTGAAATTGACATCAATGAAGGTCATTATCCCAATGAAGTGAACATGAATATTCATAACTGGAGCGATATTTCTACCGATTCGGAAGGTAAACAGACGCATCCTGCTTACCATAAGGAAATCAAGTATGATGCAGTTGATTTCTCGAAAGAATATCATGTTTTCGGACTGGAATGGAACGAAAACGAAATTGTTTTCTATCTTGACCGCAAGGAAATACGCCGCGAAAAAAATGCATTTTGCTTCTCTGCCGCTCCGGTTTTGTTAAGCCTTGCCGTTATCCGGTGGGCAGGCGAAGTGAGCGATCGCATTGACGGCACTTTCATGGAAGTAGATTATGTGCGCGTTTACCAAAAAAAGAGTGATCGCCCTGTAACAATCATGGGCATGGGTAATTCGCTTACCGAAGGCGGCGCCACGCATCAGACTTATCTCTATCCGCTTCGCGACATGCTGACGGCAGCCGGTTACGACGTGCGATTTATCGGACCTCGCGAAAATGCTTTTAACGCCAATCCTGTACGGCATTGTGGCTTTGGCGGACGTACAGCGGAATTTCTGGAATCTGTAACCGATAGCATTTATCGTATCTATCCTGCTGATATTGTGCTGCTTCATGCCGGACATAATCATTTCGACACCGAAAAACCGGTATCAGGCATCGTTGCCGCCAACAAATCTGTCATTCATAAAATACTTAATATCAATCCTGAAGCAAAGATTTTTGTGGCGCAGGTTGTTGAAGTCGGTAAATTGCCAAAATACTCATATATTCCGGAACTTAACGACAGCCTCGCCGCTATGGTTTCTGCTTTGAACGATCCGCGTGTAACGCTTGTAAATCAGGCTGCCGGGTTCGACTGGAAAATACATACGATTGATGACAAGGTGCATACAAACGATGTCGGTGCGAAACAAATCGCCCGGACATGGTTTGAGGCAATGAAAAAAGTTGACAAGTTAATGAAGAAACATTCAAATAATAAACAATAAACAATTATGATTAATCGTCGTTCATTTATCAAAACATCGGGAATGGCAGTAGCAGGGCTGGGATTGCCTGCTACGGTACTGTCGAATAACCAGGCAGTTATTCCGTCTGAAACTCCCGACCGCATCGGAAGCGATCCGGCTGTGGCGCAACCCGCAAGCGCCGCGCAACGTCAATCCCCAAACATTGTCCACAAGGTTGACTATGCCGTAATCGGAGGCGGGATTGCGGGCGTCTGCTCGGCTATCACGGCGGCGCGTGCAGGGCTGAAAGTTGTGCTCGTACAAGACCGTCCCGTGCTTGGCGGCAACGCTTCGAGCGAAGTCCGCCTGTGGATTCTCGGCGCTACCTGCCACATGGGTACGAATGCCCGCTGGGCGCGTGAAGGAGGTGTACATGAGGAACTTGTAGTGGAAAACATGTACCGCAACCGCGAAGGTAACCCGGTCTTCTTCGACGCCCTGCTGTTAGAAAAAGTATGGGCCGAGCCGAATATCACGCTGCTGCTCAACACGGCCGTTTACAACATTGAGATGAGCGCTCCCGACCGTATCGGCAAGGTTTTTGCGTTCAACAGCCAGAACAGCACGCATTACGAAATCAGCGCTCCGTTCTTCTGCGACACTTCGGGCGACGGCATCGCGGGCTTCCTGTCGGGGGCGGCTTTCCGTGTCGGGGCAGAGAAAGGCGAAGAGTTTGGCGAAAAATTCATCATGCCCGAGGACTACGGCAAACTGCTCGGTCATTCGATGTATTTCTACAGCAAGGATACCGGTCGTCCCGTCAAATACGTTGCGCCGGCCTTCGCGTTGAAGGACATACCCTCCAAAGTGCCGCGATTCAAGGATATACATCGCGATTCGAGCGGCTGCCGCCTGTGGTGGCTCGAATGGGGCGACGAGCTCGACCGTGTGTTTGAATCCGAAAAGATTAAGGAAGAACTTTGGCGTGTTGTCTATGGCGTGTGGGATTATATCAAAAACTCCGGTACGTTTAAAGATGTTGATAACCTGACGCTTGAATGGGTCAGTACAATTCCGGGCAAGCGCGAAAGCCGCCGCTTTGAGGGCGATTATATCCTCAAACAGTGGGATGTGGCGTATCAGACGCATTTCGACGACGCCATCGCTTACGGTGGCTGGGGCATAGACCTGCATCCCGCTAAGGGCGTTTACAGTTCCTATCCGGGCTGCACGCAGTATCACAACAAGGGTATTTATACCATCCCTTACCGCTGCATATACAGCAAAAACATTTCAAATCTCTTTCTCGGCGGGCGTTTGACGAGCGTTTCGCATGTCGCTTTCGGCTCTACGCGCGTCATCTCTACCGGCACGCTCTGCTCGCAGGCAGCGGCGGTGGCAACAGGCATCATGCTCAAAAACAAACTGTCGTCGCCCCGCGAAGTGCTTGAAAAAGGCTATATCCCTGAACTTCAGCAACAGCTGATGCAGACAGGGCAATACATACCGGGTATCCGCCTGACCGGAACGCAGGATTTGGTTAAATCGGCAAAACTTGTTCCGTCAGCCACTTACGAGCTGTCGGAACTGCCGGGCAACGGTCAGTGGCGCGTTCTTAACCGCAACACGGCCATGCTGTTACCGCTGACTGCCGGAAAGACGCCTGTCCTGACTTTTTCCGTCAAGGCGGCGGAAGCGACAGAAGTCAAAGCAGACCTGTTTTATACCTCAAAACCGGGCAATTATACCCCCGACGTGCTGCTCGCTACGAAAACAGTTGCCGTACCTTCGGGAACATCTTCCCTGACCGTTGATTTCAAACAGAAACTGAAAACGCCGCAGTATGTGCTTGTTGTACTGAACAAAAACGAAAAGGTATCTGTCGAGCAATCCGACGTCCGTTTGACCGGCGTACTGTCGCTTTTCTACAGCCGGACGCAGAAACAGGACGACAAATACGGAGTGGAAGAGGTGCCTTACTATCCTCCCGAACGCCGTCCGGGAGGCAAGAATTTGGCGCTCAAAGCCTCGCCTGCGATCCGCAGTTTTGAGGCTGCCAATCTGCTGTCGGGTATTTTCCGCCCCGCCGCCGATTCGGCCAACGCCTGGGTAGCGCCTTTGAACGATACCGTCCCGACTTTGCGCTGCGAATGGCCAAATGCTAAAACCGTTAATCGCATTGTCCTCTGGTTTGATTCGGACTTCGACCACGCAATGGAATCGTGCCTTATGGGGCATCCCGAAGACGTCATGCCATTCTGCGTTCAAAAGTATCATATAACCGACGACGCCGGAAAAACGGTTTACGAATGTCTCGACAACCGCCATTCGCGGGTCGAAATCCAGCTGGAAAAGCCTGTCCTCACCTCCTCGCTCACGCTGACGTGTTACCGGGCGCACGAAAATGTGCCTGTTTCGCTATTCGGAATACAGGTATACGGCACGCCGCATAATTTTGTGAGTTGAATTTGCAGTTCAAAGATTCAAGGGCATGCGGCAAAACGCCCTGCGCATAAATGTACAAAACCATTCCGTGCGAAGTATAATATCCGTTTAACGCATGTGTCCTTGGATTTAAAATGATTTACGGAAAAAAGAGAAAACAAATTTCCAACTGTTTGGAAATAACATGAGAGAAAAGACGAGATTTTTTTATTAACATCAAAGACAAAACCATTATGTCAGAGAACAAAAACAAAGTGTACGTCGAACTTTACGACGCATCACTGACCCCGAGAAAAGACGACCGTATGGGTCGCGTATTGAGTAACGGCTCGGCCAATATCGACGATCTGATCGCCGATGCTGTCGAACGTGGAACAGACATCAGCCCCGTCATACTGCGGGCCTCCTACGATTTGCTGAAGACTTCCGCCCTGCGCCGCGTCCTGCGTATGCAGCGGGTGGAATTTGGCCTCGGCACTAATTACGTCGAATCAACCGGCATCTTCATCGGCGACGCCGACAAATGGGATTCCTCCAGGAACCGCCTGGTTTCCAGGTTCCTTTCCTCGAAGGAACTGCGAGAAGCGTTGAAGTCCGCCGATGTCGAGGTGCTGGGTATGGCGAAGGTGCCGAACATGATCAGCTCGGTCGAAGACGTCGTCACCGGAGAGGTAAACGTATGCCTCACGCGCGGCGGCATGGCGCATATCCACGGCAGCAAGATCAAGATCTCCGGCACCGATCCTGCAGTTGGCCTCAAGCTCACGCTGTCGAGCGGCGACATACGTGACATTCCGGCAACCGCCATCGGTATCAACGATCCTTCACGGGTAAGTTTCGTCGTCCCGGCCGACCTGGCCCCCGACGAGTACACGCTCAGCATCGTCACCCAATATACCGGTAGCGGCACTGAACTGAAACACCCGCGCACGGTAACGCTGGAGTACCCTTT
>JAISYY010000339.1 GCA_031269635.1 Tannerella sp.
AATTTTGCACGCATTATGCGAAAATTACTGATAAAAACCGGACATCGTATTCAGGAAGCGATAGACTTTACTTATCCGCTTTTCAGGAAATTTATGCCTCCACAATTATACCGGTATGGAGTCTGTGGCAGTACGAACGTTGTGTTCGACTGGGTGCTGTATTTCTTCACGTATAATTTTATCCTGAAATATCGCCTCGTCGATTTGGGAGCGGTGACGTTGAGTCCGCATATTGCAACGCTGGTAATCATTTTCCCGGTCGTAACACTTTCGGGGTTCCTCCTGCAGAAATATGTTACCTTTACGGCGTCGGACTTGCGCGGAGGTGTGCAGTTAGCTCGTTATCTCCTGGTCATCTTCATCAATCTGCTGATAAACTATGCCGGTTTGAAAATCCTCGTTGACGGGCTGGGCTTCTATCCGACCCCGTCGAAAATGATCGTTACGGTCGTCACCGTAATATGCAGCTATATCGGACAGAATAAGTTCACGTTTAAGATGCCGCTGCATCCCGCAGAAAAAATGGCAAGACCTGCGAAGCCGTCAGAGCAGGAACATAGATAAATCTGTTAAATGAAACATTTCATATCAAAAGCCGGTACGTTGAGTCTGTCGCTGATATTGATTTTGTCCTCATGCGGAAATAAGGAAAAAACTGATAATGTTATGATCATGGAAACCGTATCAAAGAAAGATGCAACCCTTTCGGTTATTCATTCGCGAAAGAGTGTTCGTAATTTTATTCCGGGAAAGGCAGTCCCGGCAGAGACGCTCGACACGCTTGTGCGGGCGGGAATGGCAGCCGCTTCGGCCGTAAACCTGCAACCCTGGCACTTTGTCGTGGTCGACGACCGTGCGGTACTGGACTCCCTGGCAGCGGGGTTGCCCTATGCCAAAATGCTGAATCATGCACCGGCGGCCATTGTCGTCTGCGGCGATTCCGCCATCAAAGCCGGCGATCTGGCTTTCTGGGAATTTGACTGTTCGCTGGCTTCCGGGAATATCCTGTTAGCGGTTGAGGCGATGGGGCTTGGCGCCGTATGGACGGCCGTTCATCCCGATGCGGCGCGTATCGCAACCGTGCGGGAAATCCTGCATCTCCCGGACAATATCATCCCGCTGAACGTCATTCCGGTAGGTTATCCTGCGGGCGCCGCCAAACCGAAGGATAAATACGACCCGCGCAAAATCCACCGGAACAGATACTGATTTCCCGCAGCAGGGAGGCCCCGGCGGTCATACCGGCTCTATTCCCTGTTCGGCCAGTAAACGGAGGCTGAGGTCTTTCAGTTTGAATTTTTGGATTTTGCCGCTTCCGGTCATGGGGAACCCATCAACAAAAAATACGTATCGCGGTATTTTGTGACGTGCGATCTTGCCCCGGCAGAAATCTTTCACAATATCTTCCGTGAGGCCTGCGCCTTCTTTTTGTACAATGAAAGCGCCTACTTCCTCGCCGTATTTGGGAGAGGGCACGGCGGCAACCTGCACGTCCCGGATTCCTTCCAGATGATACAGGAACTCTTCTATCTCGCGCGGGTAGATATTTTCCCCGCCGCGGATGATCATGTCTTTTATGCGTCCCGTTATGCGGTAATAACCGTTTTCGTCCTTGATACCGAGATCGCCCGAATGAAGCCAGCCGTTTGGGTCGATGACTTCGGCCGTGGCTTCGGGATTGTTGTAGTAACCTTTCATGACGAGGTATCCGCGGCAGCACATCTCGCCCTGTACGCCGGCGGGACATTCTTTCCCCGTTTCGGGATCTATCACGCCGACTTCGGTAAACGGGTATTCGCGTCCGACGGTCGTGCAGCGGTCTTCGAACGAATCGTCGAGGACGGAGTGCGTCATGCCGGGGGAGCTTTCCGTCAGGCCGTAGACGCTTGTTATGTAGGTGATATGCATTTTTTCCGTCACGGCACGCATCACTTCGATCGGGCAAAGCGATCCGGCCATTATCCCGGTTCGGAGCGAGGTGAGGTCGAACATGTCGAACATCGGATGATTCATTTCGGCGATGAACATTGTCGGCACGCCGTACACCGCCGTGCAGCGCTCTTTATGTATGGAAGCAAGCACGACCAGCGGATCGAACTTCTCGACCATCACCTGCGTACAACCGTGCGTCAAGACGTTCATGGAGGCCAGTACCACGCCGAAGCAGTGGAAAAGCGGTACGCAGCAACACAATTTGTCGCCGGTTGTGAAGCCCATTCCTTCGCCCGTAAAATATCCGTTATTGGCGATGTTATGGTGCGTCAGCATCACTCCTTTCGGGAATCCTGTCGTGCCGGACGTATATTGCATGTTTACGACGTCGTGGCAGCCGACCTGTTTTTTTGCGTCGTCGAGGGCGTCGTCGTCGACGTTACTGCCGAGCAGTAATATTTCCGCCGTGTTATACATGCCGCGATATTTTTCCTGGCCGATGTACACGACGTTCCGCAGTTTGGGAAAACGCTTGCTGTGCAGGTACCCGCGCTGGCTTTCCTTCAGTTCCGGCAGCATCGTGTAAACCATGTCGACGTAATTCCCGTCGAATATCCCGTCGGTGATACACAGGGTTTGAATATCGGAATCTTTGACGAGAAATTCCAGTTCGTTCTGTTTGTAACTCGTATTTACGGTGACCAGCACGGCGCCGATTTTTGCGCCGGCAAAGAGGAACGTCAGCCAGTCGGGTACGTTTGTCGCCCAAATGCCGATATGCGTGCCGCGTTTCACGCCGATCGACAAAAGTCCTTTGGCCATGTCGTCCACGCGCCGGTTAAATTCTTTCCACGTGAACCGCAGGTCACGGTCGGAGTATACGATATATTCTTTGTCGGGTGTTACGGTAGCCCAGTGTTCGAGCCATTCGCCAAGAGTTTTGTTGCTTAATTCCATCCTGTTTTTTTATTAATACGGTGTATAGATCACGCCGAGTATTTTTGCCGAACCGTCATCCACGGCATGCACGTGGTGAGCGACAATGGAATCGTAATAGATACTGTCGCCCTCCCTGAGAACATACGTGTTTTTACCATAGTTTATTTCAATCAAGCCTTCGATGACATAGATAAATTCTTCACCTTCGTGCGTCGAAAAAATGAAGTCGGCATCTTTCGTCGGCATAATGTCAATGATGAACGGTTCCATGTGACGCCCCGACTTGTCCTGCGAGAGCGCGTGGTAGGACATAAATTTGTGTTTTGTCGTGGCATTGTTCGTAAATCCGATGCCTTCCCTGTTTGTGCGGTTCTCTTTTCGGCAGATAACAGGCCCCAACTCCTGCTGGTCGTCAAGGAACGTACCAAGCCTGACGCCCAGTACACGTGCAATCTTTATCAGCGGGGCTAACGACGGGAAATCCTCATTCCCTTCAATTCGCAGGATCTGTTCTTCCCCTAACCCCGAACGTTCCGCCATCTCAACAACAGAAATGTTTTTCATTTCACGGACACATTTAATCTTTTCTCCGATTATTTTGTTTGTTTCCATTTTGCTTACATTTTGATTTTTTCCCGGCAAAAATAGTTATTTTTTTCAATATACCAACTACATTTGAATTAAGAATTAAAAATTAAGAAGTAAGAATGGACGGATTCATTCCCAATTCTTCATTTTTAATTCTTCATTCTTAATTAATTTGAGGTTCCCAATTCTTCATTCTTCATGCTTAATTCTTAATTTATTTTGTATTGCGTCCGGCTTGCACTATATTTGTACCGTTATTAAATAAGGATTATAGTTTCGGATATGGATTTTATTAAGGAAATTAACCGGATGCGCAAGGAAAAAAATGCAGTTATTCTGGCTCATTTTTACCAGACGGGAGACATTCAGGATATTGCAGACTACGTTGGCGACAGCCTTGCGCTGGCGCAATGGGCGGCGAAAACGGCGGCCGATGTGATTGTGCTTTGCGGCGTGCATTTTATGGGTGAAACGGCGAAAATCCTTTCGCCGGGGAAGAAAGTGTTGATACCGGACGCGGATGCCGGATGTTCGCTGGCCGAAAGTTGCCGCGCCGATGCGTTTGAAACGTTCGTCAAGGCACATCCGGGATACCGGGTTATTTCCTATGTAAACACGACGGCTGCGGTCAAGGCGTTAACGGATGTAGTTGTCACGTCCACCAACGCCCGCCGGATTATAGACACTTTCCCGCAGGACGAGCCGCTGATTTTTGGCCCCGACCGTAATCTCGGCAATTATATAAACAGCGTCACGGGACGCCGGATGCTCCTTTGGGATGGAGCCTGCCACGTACACGAACAGTTTTCGCTGGAGAAGATCCTGGAACTTAAGAAGCAATATCCCGAAGCCGAAGTGATCGCCCATCCCGAATGTAAACAGCCGGTTTTGACGATAGCCGACTATATCGGTTCGACGGCAGCACTCCTCAAATACACGGAGCAGTCCCCGAAAACGCAGTTTATCGTGACCACCGAAAGCGGAATCATCCATAAAATGCGGAAACAGAATCCGCAAAAACTCTTTATCCCCGCGCCGCCGAACGACAGCACATGCGCCTGCAATGAATGTAATTTCATGCGCCTGAATACAATAGAGAAACTCTACCTGTGCCTGCGCGACGAAAAACCGGAGATCTCGGTCGACCCCGGCATCCGCGAACGTGCGGTCAAACCCATACA
>JAISYY010000375.1 GCA_031269635.1 Tannerella sp.
CCTTTCCGTTATTCTTTTTATCCGCAACCCACCCACAGGAATATCAAAATTTATCTGCGGGGAATAACTGTCAAGTTCAAACAGCCAGATATCCGGGGGCAAATAGTCGTATACCTCGCCGTAATTGGGATAAAAGCCCTGGTATTGTATGCCTGTCCGATTCCCTTCATATTCAAATATTGTTTCTATGCCGTCGGGATCGGTGATTTTAGATAACATGCCCGTCTTTGTTGCCGCGACATTGGGCGTTCTGTCCATGCCTGTATGTTCATATATGAATTGATTCCCGGAACTCCCGCGCACTGAAACTGAAAAACCGGGAACCATGGAAATATTGCTGTTATACATATTACTTCCGGCAGTATTGTTACAAAACCCCCAATAATCAATAAAGCGCGTATCCCTGTCGGGGATTTGCGAGAGGTTGAGGTATTCGAAAGTATATCTCCTGATATCCCCGCCGGGAAAACTTATTCTTATTGAGTCCAGTTTACGGTGCTGCATGTCGGTATTCCCATAAGGCCTGTAGGGAGAGGTATAAAGGTTTATCTCTTTCACAGTGTTGTTGGATTTGTCTTTTACATATATGTCAATGCTGCTGCGGTTATCTCCTTCGAACACCATGCTCCCGTTATCAAATATGATTTTGCTTAAAGGTTGTGTCTCTATTATTTGCGTTGTGGATATTCCTCCTACATAAGGATTGTAATCAGTTCCATAGGGGATTTCCTGAAGATTACCGGGACCCAGAATATAATACGCCTTTTTTACCCCGTTTATGATTTTAGTTAAGAGAGGACTGCTTGATAGAGAACTGACATTCTCCTGCACAATAACGGCGTCTGCATGGACAATGCTGTGGTAATCAAAGTTTATTAGCCCTGTGCTGTTATAGACAAAACTGACTTTAGCTTTTGTCATTTTGGACGATATTTCGCTGCACAGGAGGCTGACCGGCAAGGTAGTATGGTAATATCTCTCAATATAACCGTCTCCGCCCCCAAACTTATATGAAATGCCGTTATCATCTTCTATTGTAATATTGTTAGTGCTGCCTGTTATTTTCGTATCACTATATGGCTGGGGAACGAATTCTTTTACGCTACCAGCGGATGCCATAACAAACGACCCTGATTTATCTGCCAGTCTATAAAAATAAACATCCGACATGGCATCTATCTTACCGTCAGCAATCCTCTTGTTATAAATATTTGCCCCATATTGAGCTTTATAAAGATCTGGATTATAGTTGGCCAGGCCGTATAGAGGAGCTCCGTCATCCAATCCCCTGACCTGTTTTGAAATAGAAGGCTCTGCGTTTAACGTCCATCCGGTAGCGATTCTCCCGGCAGCTTCATTAGGCCTGAATCCTGAAGAATGGTAACTCAATGTTATGGGTAAGCTTATATCGCCTACCTTAATTTCATATAATGGGATTGTTATGTTGGGAAGTCCTGTGGAATAATCCATGGGATAGGAGGCATAGCGCTGTACGGCTGCGGCTTCTGCCGTCTGGACTTTTGGCAGGTATCCGGATAATTGTATAGTTCCCTGAGCCGTACAAAGCAGGTATAAAATCCAAAAAAGCGGTAACAATGCAATTTTTTTTGTCATAATAGTTAGATTTATTAGTGTTGTGTTGATTGTCAAGCGTTGGATATAATGTTTTGAGTTTAATCTCAGCACACAAGTATATTGAACAAATTTAGCAAATAATTTTTATTAAGCAAAATAGAAGAGAATCATTTTATTTATTTAACTAAAAAATTGACTTGAGAAAATATAAAATCCAAAGAGATAGAATGCTGAATCATTGAATATCTGTCGATCAAATTAATAATATCTGAATTTCTTTAATATCCCGATTTTTCAATTCGTCCGCGACAACCTGTTTCACATCAGCCTTGATTTGGGTGTTATTTTGTCCAATTTCCGCCAGCATCGTGTCGTTGATGCCGGCATCCGTAAAACTCACGACTTCGGGAATCTTTTCGTATGCTTTTGTTTCGCGGGCAATGGCGGTATTATCAACCACTATTTCCGCATGGAAGATTTTCTGTTCTATCCGCTCGTCGAAGTTGTCCGGGACTGCGCCGGCAAATATTCTGCCATGCAAAGTAAAACATTTCCTCATTGGACAGAATCCGGTATAGCCTCTCGTACTTGTAGTCCGAAGTTTTGCTATGTTCCGTTAGACTGTTTAATATTATATAAAGTCTAATAAATATTTTCAATTAAATTGCATACGGAAATAATTTGTTGTTTGCTTATATGCTGACACCAAGACTCGAAATCGCCTATTCTTTGCCCCATGGATTTAACCCATCTATTGTGTGTTACCTGTTTCCGCATCAACCACCACACTCGTTCTATCGGGTTGAGGTTGTTAGTTATGAACTATGCACGTCGCACAAAAAAGTCGCCCCACCGTGTGTACGCTGGGGCGACTTTCAACATAGGAATCAACTTCATCCTACTGTTCCCATTTCAGTGCCGGGAAATTCCCGCCCGTGATTTTCCACACATTAGTGAAATCCCACGAGGGAAGATTCGTTACATACCATGCGGCTGTTTTCGCATCGGCAAGCGTAACAGCATTTCCATTCTTCGCAGCATACGGAGTATGTGATATTTGAACTCCATTCAAGATCATAGTTGTACTGGAAAAGTTTTCCTTCGTACCCGCAGCAACGTTGCTTCCCAAAATAGCGACCGTATTGGAAGAACTTCCCTTCAATTCGGTTTGCAATGCCACGTTGTGTTGAATGATCGCATTAGCGTTGTTCCACGAACGTCCGGCGATCCCGACAGCAGAACCGACCGTGGCGGCCGTATTCTTCACTGTTCCCGTCGCATAACAATTCTCAACTTTATACTGACCACTTCCACCATTGTACATATACCCTATGATACCGCCAAGATAAGAAGAATTAACCGCCGAGGTGATGTCCGCCTGACTGTAACAATTGGTAATCGTTACCGTATTCTGCGCATTCGCAGGACGGCCAACGATACCTCCGACATAGACACCTCCTGTGATGTTCCCCTTGTTGAAACAAGCATCGATCGTGGCGTAATTTTGATTAATGTAACCAACGATACCGCCCACGCAAGCCGAAGTTCCCGACGGTGCGCTGATTTCTGCCGAGTTGCTGCACTTGGATATGCTTACATTGGCACCATTGATGTGCCCAACAACACCTCCGATGTTCGCGCCCGAAGCTGACGAAGAAATCGTTCCGCCCACCACGTTTACACCTTCAACGATTGCATTTGCGCCCAGTTCACTGAACAGGCCTACTTTCGTGCTGGAACTTTCCACCATAATATTCTTAATCTTATGGTTATCTCCGTACAATTTGCCGGTGAATGGTCCAACAGGCAACCATGCTTTCCCATCGAGGTCTATATCCGCCGTGATTTTGAATACGGAAGAGAGGTGGAGGTTCATCCCAGCCAGATGACCTGCCGTCGAAACGAGGTAGGGACTTGCATCCGTTCCAGCTCCAGGAGGATCGACCGGCTTCACCGGGAAAGTGTTCGTACAGGCAAGTACAACGTTGGAAACCTTATCGGTATAAGTTTTTTCATCGTCGTCCCACAGCAAATTATACAATGTAACACCCTCTACTTCAATTTGTTGATACAGACGTATGCCATCGGTTGTGTAAGCGAAAGCCGTAGAAGCAAGTTCATTTCCCTCCGCATCGGAAAAAGTCAAAATACGGGGTAACCCCAACTTAACCGATGCCACTTTTTGACCATTCTTCATAAAATTGAAGTCTTGGGCTGCAAGTGTCAGGTTGGACATTTCTCTTGCCAGATTCAAATAGGCGATGGGATCGTCCCCTGCCGCAACCGGACATAGGATCATCTTCAAACCACGCCGCTTGCCTTTCAGCAACAACCCATGCTCTTCCGTTTCGCCCAGTACGATAAACTCAAAGTCGCCCCCGCGACCGTCCAAATCGCCATTGCTTGCATCGCAGAAATAGTCGAGCACAGGATTGTACAAATTAAAGCTCAGCACGGGACCCATATCCGGAACCATGTCCCACAACGTGGGATCGGAAAGCGTGGCTTCGTTCAGCTTGGTCGGTATCTCGCAAGCCATCGTTACATCCTTGTCCGTGAAATTCCAATACATGGCATATCCTCCCGATGGAACCTTTTGGGTTGCATCGTATTCATAGTAATCAATCATCCACCCATTTGCTGGCAACATATCCCTATATTTAGCCATTGCCTCGCTCAAACGAATGGTAGCTGGCTTATCGAAAACATCAGCTTCATTTCGATCGCAAGAAGTCATTCCGACTATCGCCGCAATCCATACACTTATAAATAGTATTTTTTTCATAACGTTTCCTTTTAATCCAGTGTTGTTAAATCCATACTCGGCAATTCATTTACACGTCTCGTAAAGACTGTGTGCATTTCGTCTAAGTCAATCGCCCAAGAGTCCTTCAAATATTTCCGCAGGATAGTCATCTTCTTGACGAGCTTAACGGAAGGGCGTGTGTCGGAATCCGCCGCCACGGTAGCAGGAACTTCCAAATCGGCTCTCCTCAAAACGGCATCCCATACCTTCGCCCCGGAAACCACATAGATGGCTACCATCTCTGCCATATCCTCATTGGGGCTTTCTCCGGCATATTTGGTAACAAATCCCTTTTGCCACCCTTGCATATACGTCGTGAAAACTTTGTCCCAGTCTCCTCCCGCGTAATCGTTGTCGGAAACCAAGGAAAATTCTTCCGGGTAGGGCTTGGTTTGTTGCAGGATGTGTGTGAACTCATGTATGGCGGTTAGCAGAACGGCGCCGTTTTTATTACCGGTGCCCGTGGTGTCCAAACCACCGATCAAACTTGACACGGACAAATTATTCAAGTTAATCCGGTCGTTGAGGTCGGCGAACGTGATTTTTACCGAACCGCTTGCCGTACCGACCGTGGTAGAAGAAGCGGAGTACATTCCGGATCCCACCAAAACGATGTCTTTGGGGATATACGTTTTCGTGAAATCCTCGCCCTTTATCTCGTTATACGTACCGAACCATGCGTGCAGCAGGATTTTTGCGAAAGCAACCCCCTTCTCGTAAACAACCGGGCTAAGATTGTACGAAATATTGGTTTCGGTATCGTCCAGCCGATATTTCAACTTCACGTTGTACGGGATTCTATAATGTTTTTCCAACCAAATGTCGAAGGCATTCAACTCGGTGTTCGAATCCATGATCACACTTTGCGAGCTAAGCTCATCTTCGCTACAAGCGTTCATGAAAAACCCGGCAAAGAGGAACAGCAAACAGTATATGCTTAATTTTTTCATATTTTCTATCTTTTTTATTTGTAAATCATTACTTTCTATACACTCCCGGATTCGCTTCCAACCCGGCGGCGATTACAGAGGGCGGCAATTGGAAAGCGCGGCGGTTATCGTTCAGCTTCAAGCTGTCTGTCAGCTCGATAATCCCTTTCGAGCCTACCGTACCGTCCACGTGAACTATCCTGCGGTAGATCTCAATCCCGTAGCGTTTCACGTCGTACCAGCGTTGCCCCTGATGTACGGTTTCGATGCGCCGGAAATGCAATACGCAATGCAGGAAATTCTCCAATTCGCTACCTTCCGTCAAATCAAAGAGAAGCGGGTGCAAGTGTTTCTTCGGAGTCGGTTGTATGGGCGTGTAATAATCCAAGCCACCGTAGTAGCTATTGATCTTGTCACGGGTTAATACATTACTTTGTCCTACGCTGGCTGCATCCGTCCGAACCATAACCTTCATCCACAGAGCCAGATCGTCCGCCGACTTGTCAAATTCGCCCTTGATTGCGTAAGCTTCTGCCCGCACCAAGAGGGTTTCCTCTGTCGTAAATGCCGTCAATGTGGTATGATTTACCCCAGAGGTCGCGGTAGGCGATTCATATTTCATCTTGATCGGAATATTTTTCCAAAATACGCAATTGCCCGCATAGGAAGAGCATACCATCCAGAAGGTACGTGGCGAGCTGTTTCCCCGTGCAGGTCCCCAAGGACCGGGACCGCGTTCGACTTCGTAATCCGCTACCTGCTTGGTGTGCTGGTATTTTCTGTAATATCCGGCGTAATAGTTCCGCACGGAAGACACCGCCGTGATCAACATCAAGTTACAGTTTTGATCCAAAGAGGTGTAATATAGCGGTACAGCCGTGTTATCCGTTCCAATCGTGGTATAGCTCGCCCAATTCCGCATCATGGTTTCCGGGTGCTCGCCGATGGCTTTCGTCGCATATTCGACCGCCTTATCCCATTTGCCGTAGAACAAATTGAACCGGGCGGCAAAAGCGTGGGCAGCTTTCACGTTAAAATGGTATTTCGGATACGTGTAAACCCCATCGTCAATCAAAGGAAGTCCTTCTTCGATGTCCTTTTCAATCTTTCGATAGACTTCTGCCACCGATTCCCTCTCATATTTCGGGTTCAACTCCGTTTCCGCACGATCCATATAGACGACACCCAAATCCGTTTCGCTGGTTTGCGGGTTGTAGTGCTGCCCAAACACGTTTACCAATATGAAATGGCTGTAAGCACGCGCCAACAACGCTTCCCCTTTCAAAGGCAGCATATTTTCGGGGGTTCCCTGCTCTTCAATCGCGATCAACGCCTGATTAGCGGCAGCAATCGCCATATAAAGCTCAGGATAAACATCAACTAACGCATCGTTTCCGCCATCGTCCCGCACGTCTTTCCAAAAATAGGATTCTTCCTGCGCGAGGTAATAATATTTGTAGGAAACATCATCAACCCAGTCAATATTATCGGAAGCCATTTCCGTTGCCACAATTGGAAAATACCCACTGTAAGCCGAGTTGAGCAAATAACTGACTTTCTTGGGATCGGTCAATTCCGGACGGGCATCCGGGACGGTGTCCAAGAAACTATCGCAAGCGGTACCGAACACTATTAGCACCGACAAAAACGCCTGTATAAATTTATTCTTATTCATAATCATCTTTTTTATAAGCCTAACATCAGGGTAAATGTGAATTGTTTCGGGAGTGGCAGGGCAACGCCGCCCGAATTGTAAAATTCAGGATCTTGTCCGTTCAATTTCTTGTCGGCGTAAAGCAGGGCAAGGTTCGTTGCCTGTATCTTCAATCCCAAGCTATTCAAACTATACTTTTTAACCAAGTCTTTTGAAAAATCGTAGGTCAAAGAGATGTCTTTTAACCGGACGAACCCACCATCAGCCGTCCGCGCATCCGAATAGTTGTACGCATTATAAATGTAACTGTAATTGCTTGATAATCCATACACACGGTCGCTCAAAATAACCGGGATATTGGTGTATTTCTCATCGCCCGGCAGCACCCATCGGTTTTTAAACTCTTTGGGCATAGCCGTTAAATCCGAATAACTGGCACGAAATACCG
>JAISYY010000053.1 GCA_031269635.1 Tannerella sp.
CGGACAGCGTTCTTTCGGTAAAGGCCTTGTTCAATCCACTCGAAACCTGCCTTATGACGGAAAACTGAAAGTTACGACGAATAAATATTATATCCCGAGCGGCCGCTGTATCCAGCAGATGGATTATGCTCACAGGGGCGCGGATGGCAGTGTGGCGGCTATTCCGGACAGTCTTATTTCGGTTTTTTATACGGAAAACGGCCGTCCGGTACGCGATGGCGGCGGTATACGTCCCGATTTCGAAGTGGAAGAGGGAAGGACGCCTACCATGCTGTACTATCTGTATGCCGACAGGGATTATATCCTGTTTGACTACATAACGAAATGGGTGAATAAACATAAGAAAATACTTCCGGCAGAAGAATTTCATTATCCGGATGGGGATTATGAATCGTTCAAGAAGTATATGATAGAGAAAAATTTCGAATATGACCGCCAGAGCGAAAAAGCCCTCAAGGCATTGAAAGAAATCGCCTACTTTGAAGGTTTCATGGAAGACGATGCGACACTGTTTGCGTCGCTGGAAGCAAAGCTTAGGCCCGACCCGGAACGTGACCTGGAACGATACGGTAAGGAAATCAAACGTTTGATTTCTTCGGAAATCGTCAAACGTTACTATTACCAGCGAGGAGAAGTACAGCAAAATCTGAAAGATGATGAGACTTTGCAGAAAGCGCTTGATGTGTTGAAGGATAATGAACTTTATGCCAAAACGCTTAATCCTTTGCCGGATATGGGGATGAACGATTAGACTGTTTCACCCTGCGGGTTCGCTGGTGACGGCGGTGTGCGTTTCGTCATTGTAAGTACATATATTTTTCAACCAAACAAACAGAAATGACGACCCGGATTGTTTCACCCTTCGGGATCGCAATGACGGCGGCGTATGCTTCGTCAGTGTGAGGGTGCAGTCCGAAGCAATCCGGAGGCAGCGTTATCGGTAGGAACAAAGCAACGCGGAATTGTCGATAATGGAGAAATTTCCTGACGATTCCTTACCGGTTATTACAAAACCACGGATAGCCACTAATTATTTGCAGCTAAAATCAATAGAAACAACAATAAAAACAACTTAATTTATGTCTAAAGTAAATGTAAAAAAAGTCCTTGTATTAGGTTCGGGCGCTTTAAAGATCGGACAGGCAGGGGAATTTGATTATTCGGGATCGCAGGCATTGAAGGCCCTTCGCCAGGAAGGAATCGCTTCTGTCCTGATCAACCCCAATATCGCAACCATACAAACGTCGGAAGGGATAGCCGATAAAGTTTATTTCCTGCCTATAACCCCTTATTTTGTGGAAGAGGTTATAAAAAAAGAACGGCCGGACGGTATTTTCCTCGCTTTCGGCGGGCAGACGGCATTGAACTGCGGAACGGATCTTTACCGGAACGGTGTATTTGAAAAATACGGTGTACAGGCGCTCGGCACTTCCGTTGAGGCCATAATGGATACGGAAGACCGGGAACGGTTTGTTAACCGGCTTACGGAAAAAGGTATAAAAACGCCGGTAAGCCGGGCTGTCGAAACAATGGCGGACGCCGTCAGCGCCGCAGAACGTATCGGGTTTCCTGTCATGATTCGCTCGGCATACGTGTTAGGCGGTATGGGCAGCGGTATATGCAAGGATGTGGACGAACTCAGAACACTGGCGGAAAGTGCATTCACGTATGCACCGCAGATACTTGTCGAAGAATCGCTTAAAGGCTGGAAGGAAATAGAATTTGAAGTTATACGCGATAAAAACGACCATTGTTTTACGGTCGTAAGCATGGAAAACGTTGATCCGCTCGGCGTTCACACGGGTGAAAGTATCGTCGTGGCGCCTACCTGCTCGCTTAGTGACGATGAAGTCAAGATGTTGCAGGATCTGTCCGTAATCACCGTACGCCATCTGGGTATCGTCGGGGAGTGTAATATTCAGTTTGCATACAATGCCGTAACGCGCGATTACCGGGTGATAGAAATAAATGCACGCCTGTCGCGTTCGTCGGCGCTGGCGTCCAAAGCCAGCGGTTATCCGCTGGCTTTTGTGGCGGCCAAACTTGCGCTGAACTATGGCCTTGACGAAATAGGAGAAATGGGAACGCCCAATTCGGCTTATGTTGCGCCTCAGGTGGATTACATTATTGCAAAAATTCCGCGCTGGGACCTGGCCAAATTTGCCGGAGTAGACCGTAAGATCGGATCGAGCATGAAGTCGGTCGGCGAGATCATGTCGATAGGAAAAAGCTTTGAGGAGATCATGCAAAAAGGACTTCGTATGATAGGACAGGGTATGCACGGATTTGTCGGGAACAACGACGTCGAATTTGAAGACCTTGATTACGAACTTTCCCATCCTACGGATTTAAGAATATTTGCGATCGCAAAAGCGCTGGAAAAAGGATATACGGTAGAAAAAATATATGACCTGACAAAGATTGATCCCTGGTTTATCGACGCATTGAAGAATATTGTCGACTTCACCAACGTGCTGGGAACGTACGGGAAAATAGAAGATTTGCCCGGAGAACTGCTGCTGAAAGCCAAACGCCTCGGATTCTCGGATTTCCAGATAGCAAGGTACCTGGAAAATCCTGCCGGTAACATGGAAAAGGAAAACCTGCGGGTACGCGCTCACCGGAAAAAACTCGGCATACTGCCTGTCGTAAAACGCATCAATACGGTGGCTTCGGAATATCCCGACAGTACAAACTATCTGTATCTTACGTACGACGGTAAGGAACATGACATCACATTGAACAGGAATGAAAAATCGGTTATTATCCTCGGTTCGGGCGCTTACCGTATCGGTTCGTCGGTAGAATTTGACTGGTGTTCGGTGAATGCGACTCAGGTGGCCCGGAATCTCGGTTACAAATCAATTATGATTAATTATAATCCGGAGACGGTATCAACGGATTATGACATGTGCGACAAACTGTACTTTGATGAATTATCGTTCGAACGGGTGCTGGATGTCATTGACATTGAGCAACCGGAAGGAGTAATCGTATCGGTGGGAGGACAAATCCCGAATAACCTGGCCATGAAACTGTATCGTCAGGATGTTCCGGTTCTGGGGACATCGCCCGTTTCAATCGACCGTGCCGAGAACCGTCACAAGTTTTCGGCGATGCTTGACCGGTTGGGAGTTGACCAGCCGGGATGGGCTGAGCTTTCGAGCATGGAGGAAATAGATGCATTTATCGAAGAAGTCGGTTTTCCGCTGCTGGTACGTCCGTCGTATGTGCTTTCGGGGGCGGCGATGAATGTCTGCCACAACAAGGAGCAGATGATCGCTTTCCTTGCGCTTGCGGCGAAAGTGTCGAAAGAGCATCCGGTTGTCGTGTCGGAGTTCCTGACGGAGGCCAAAGAGGTGGAATTTGATGCGGTCGCGAAGGACGGCGAAGTGGTGGAATATGCAATCTCCGAACATGTGGAGTTTGCCGGCGTACATTCGGGTGATGCGACGTTGGTGTTCCCTCCCCAGCGGCTTTACCTGGAATCGGTGAACAGAATCAAGAAAATAAGCCGTATGATTGCGAAGGAGCTTAATATATCCGGGCCTTTCAACATACAGTATCTTGCGAAAGATAATGAGATAAAGGTGATTGAATGTAACCTCCGCGCTTCACGAAGTTTCCCGTTTGTTTCAAAAGTATTAAAACATAATATGATAGAGATGGCTACACGTATCATGCTGAACGCGCCTTATACGAAACCGGATAAGAGCGCTTTTGACATTGACCGGGTGGGAGTGAAAGCCGCTCAGTTCTCTTTTGCGAGGTTGCATAATTCCGACCCCGTACTGGGCGTTGACATGGCTTCGACCGGCGAAGTGGGATGTATCGGGGACAGCTTTCAGGAGGCGTTGCTGTCGGCCATGATATCTGTCGGCAATCATGTCCCGGAGAAAAATATCCTGGTATCATCCGGCGCGCTTAAAAATAAAGTGGAGCTTCTTGACCCGTGTAAGGAGCTTGCCGCTAAAGATTACGTTATCTATGCTACTGCCGGGACGGCAAAGTTTTTGAATGAGAACGGCGTGAAAGCGATCCCTGTAAACTGGCCCGACGAAGAAGGCGGAAAGCCGGATATTATGGAAATGTTTTCAAATCATCAGTTCGATTTGGTCATCAACGTCCCGAAAGACCAGACCAAACGCGAACTTACGAACGGATACCGCATACGTCGCGCCGCAATAGACCACAATATCCCCCTTATCACCAATATTCGTCTTGCAAGCGCCTTTATAAGCGCCTTCTGCCGGATGAAAACGGAGGATATTCAAATCAAGTCATGGCAGGACTATTCGTTTTAAATCTTTTCCTTAACGACCGACTGTACGACATTGATCACGTAGTCGCCTAATTTTTCACATTCGGAGACGATATCCATATAATAGATGCCAACGGAGTATGCATACTTTTTGGCATCTATGTTTTCTATATTGTCGTTTTTCAGCTGGTTGCGGTAATTGTTTATTTCGTTTTCGATGTTGACGGAGATGTCCATATCTTCGTTTGTTACTTCCGGTTCCGGTTTTTCGAGAAGTTTGTTCATGCGGACGATCGCCTTGTTGTCGAGCGAGAACATCCGGTCAACGTTGTGGTTCAGGCTGTCGATAAAAACCGATTTACCGTCGTTACGCCGTTTGATGGCTTTCGCCAGGTTGTAACATGAATCGGCGATACTTTCTATCTCGGAGATAATGCGCAGCATCATGCGGACGTTTTCTTTCCCCAGTGAACTCAAACGCCCCTCCAGTGCTTTTGTCAGGTAGTTCCCGATTTCTATCTCCATACGGTCGCTTATCTGTTCGTATTTCTCTATGCGGGCATATAGTTTAAGGAATTTGTCGATGTCTTTTTCATAATAAAGCTCCCTTACCATGCCGAACATGCGATGTACACGCGTCCCGTACAGCGCGATTTCCTTTTGTGCCTGCAACAGCGAAAGTTCCGACGTGGAAAGGATTGCCGCCGGGATGAACTTCAACTGGAACCCGTCTTCCTGACTGTTCTTTTTAGACTTGATGAGGCAGGAACATATTTTCACATAAACATTTACGAACCAAATCATGAGACAGATGTTGGCAATGTTGAACATCGAATGGAACAGCGACAGGCCGAACGACACGGAAACCTGCAACGAAAGGACTTTATCCTGTAATGCGGCGAGTTCCGGATCGGCCGATTTTCTCCCGGAAGTGATCTGTTCTACAACTTCGGGACTGAGGCCGTTCAGGAAAGAGGTCAGTTCTGCCGGATTCCCCGGGCCAAAGCCGGTCACAATCCATGAAATCATGTTTACGAAAGGATAAAACAGCAGAAGTATCCAGCATACGCCGAAAACGTTAAATATAAAATGGGCGAGCGCGGCCCGCCGCGCCTGGATATTGGCCTTGATCGCGGCAATATTTGCGGTGATCGTCGTCCCGATGTTTTCACCGAGAATCATAGCCGCCGCGATCTCGAACGGAATCCAACCTTTTGTACACATGATAAGCGTAATGGCGACGGTTGCGCTCGACGACTGTACGATAACCGTAAGCAACCCGCCGATTATCAGGAACAGGATGACGGAAGCATACCCCATAGAGGTATAGTTCCGCACGAAAGACAATTCTTCGGGATTATTCTGGAGATCGGGAACCGAATCTTTCAGGAACGCCAGCCCAAGGAAAAGAAGAGCGAAGCCCATCAGAAGTTCTCCCCACGACTTGCGGTTATTGTTATTTGAAAAAATAAGCGGGATACAGATACCGATGACAGGCAAAGCCAGCACGCTTATATCAACCTTGAACCCGAAAATGGAAATTATCCATGCCGTAACCGTCGTACCCACGTTCGCCCCCATGATCAGGCTGATAGCCTGCGCCAGGTTGAGCAAACCCGCATTTACAAAACTGACGACCATAACGGTCGTTGCACTTGACGACTGTATGACAGCCGTGATAAGCATACCGGTGAAGACACCCGCAACCCGGTTCGACGTCATGACGGAAAGGAAACGCCTTAACTTATCCCCGGCAACCTTCTGAAGCCCCTCGCTCATGATTTTCATCCCGTAAAGGAACATGCCGAGCGCACCGGCTAACGTAAGAAAATCTAACAAAGAATAATCCATAAATGTTCATTTAATTTTTCCGGTATAAGTTGGCCTGAAATTTTCAATTACGTACAAACGGATAAAAATTTCAGATTCACACCGTTTAGACTTTTGACGTGCACAAAGATACGATATTTTATCGGTAACCGTCTCCCTTAAAATCGAAACAATTCTGCCGTTTCGATTTCCAGTTCCGGCAAAGTTTGCACAGGAATGTGTGCGTTGTCGGTATAGACCACGCCTTCGGCATAAGTTCCATTATCCTGCAGGAGAAATACCGTAACGTCCCGGCCACGCACGTCAATCACCCAATATTCTTTTACGCCGGAGGCTTCATAGAGTCTGTACTTGTCGTTCAGGCCGTACTTGCGCGTGGACGGCGACAGTAGTTCCACAATCATATCGGGCGCCCCCAAACAACCGCGCTCGTCAAGTTTGGAGGGGTCGCAAACCACACAGATGTCAGGCTGCACCACGGAATAAATCTTGTTGTCTTCTGTTTCGCCGTTCTTCGGCAGGCGCACGTCGAAAGGTGAATTAAACACTTCACACGGCCCTCCGCACTTATTAATGTAATTATAGAAGGTATTATAAATTCTTCCCTCCACTCGCGAATGTGACAAGGCGGGCGCCGGCGACATCGTTCTGATAAATCCGTCAATTAGTTCCCGCCGCTTGTCGTCCAGCCATGTGAGGTAATCTGCATACGTGTAACGCCGGGTCATGTCCAAAATTAGTTCCATACCATTTAATTTTTAAAATTTTTAATCTTGTTGCGGGCGTCTCAAAAGGTTGTTTTTCCGTTATACAACCTCTTCAAAGAACACAAGGCAAAGGTAATTGTTTTTTCCCTAAAACCGCCAAATAAAACGGGGAAAAAATTCTTCAAGGGGAATAAAAATATAAATTTACACTGCAAAGCGACGTCAAA